>NZ_SMKG01000042.1 GCF_004348525.1 Micromonospora sp. 15K316
CCCTGGCCCCTGGCCCCTGGCCCCTGGCGCCGGCGGGTGCGACGTGGCAAGGACCACGAGTCGGGCCGTGCTGAACCGAGGCGGTACATGGTGGTGTTTGATTGCGTCGTGACGGATGCCGGAAGTGTTGCGCATCGGTCCGCCGTCCCGTTCCGCCGCGCCGATCAGAACCCGCTCCGTTCGGCCGGGCGCTCCCTGACGATCGTCGAGCGGGTCGCCACCCTCGTCGCCGATGTGCCGGAGGTGCCCTGATCTCGGCGCCGCGACCCGGAACCAGCGGCGGCGGCACCACCGGGACCCACCTCCCTCCCGCCGTCGAATCGTCCCGTCGTGCCCCCACTACGGCGCCGACGAATCCTGCTACGAGCATGGTTGGAGCCGCCGCCGTGGAGCATTTCGAAGCGCCGATGTGGGCGTTGGTCGGCCGCGACGAAGAGTTCGTGCTGGTCCGTAGGTTCCTGCGGCAGGCAGCGGTCAACGGCGGGGCACTGGTGATCTCGGGTGAGCCCGGGGTCGGCAAGACGGCGCTGCTCGACGGCGTGGCGGAGACCGTCGCCGAGACCGGGACACGTGTGCTCCGGGCGGCCGGGGTGGAGTTCGAGGCCGACATCAGCTACTCCGGCCTGAACCAGTTGCTGTTCCCGCTGTACGACGCCTTCGGTGAGCTCGCACCCGCGCACCGTGAGGCGCTGCGGGTGGCGCTCGGGTTCGGCACGGGTCAACCGCCGGACCGGTTGCTGGTGTCCAACGCCGTGCTGTTGCTGCTCCGCTCGATGGCGGTGGCGCGACCGTTGCTGCTCGTCGTCGACGACCTGCCATGGCTCGACCGGGCGAGTTCGGCGGTGCTCGGGTTCGTCGCGCGTCGCCTGGTGGGTACCAGCGTGGGCTTCCTGGGCGCGTCGAGGTCGCACACCGCCAGCTTCTTCGAGCACGGGGGGATCCCCGAGCTCAACCTGCGGCCGCTGCCACCGGACGCGGCCGCCGAACTGATCAACCAGCGGTTCCCGGAACTCGCCCCGGCTGTCCGGCGCCGGCTGCTCTCGGAGGCGCGCGGCAACCCACTCGCCCTGCTGGAACTGCCCACCGCCCTGAGCGAGCCGCAGCGGCTCGCCGCGGCCTCCCTGCCCGCGGTCCTTCCGCTACCCCAGCGCCTGCAGTCGCTCTTCGCCTCCCGCGTGTCCCAGTTGCCGGAGTCCTGTCGTCGGCTGCTGCTGCTCGGAGCACTCGACGGTACGGGCGAACTCGGCGTGCTCCTCACGGCGGCCGGTGAGTACGACCTGGACGACCTCGAACCGGCCGAACGAGACCAGCTGG
This sequence comes from Micromonospora sp. 15K316, assembly GCF_004348525.1. Lineage (GTDB taxonomy): Bacteria > Actinomycetota > Actinomycetes > Mycobacteriales > Micromonosporaceae > Micromonospora. The sequence continues at coordinate 1,315 of NZ_SMKG01000042.1, forward strand.
TGCGCGTGCACAGCAGCACTCGCCGGTTCACCTTCCGGCACCCGCTCATCGAGTCCGCGGTCGTCGAGGTGGCCACCAGCGGCGAACTGCGCTGGGCACACAACGCCCTCGCCCGGACGCTTGTCGCGCAACCCGAACGCCGGGCCTGGCACCTCGGCGAGGCGGCGGTCGGACCGGACGAGCGGGTCGCCGCTCTCCTGGAGCAGGCCGCGCACCGGATCCTGCGACGGGGTGACGCGGTGGGCGCGGTCGCGTCGTTGACGCGGTCGGCTGATCTGACGCCCGACCCGGTCGAGCGCAGCCGGCGGCTGGCGCAGGCCGCGTACATCGGCGCCGACGCGGGTGGTGAACTGACCAACGCCTCGCAACTGCTGGACGACGCTCGGCGGGCCAGTCCGGGCGGCTCCCTGCACGCCACCGCCGCCGCCGTTCACCTGCTGCTCAACAGTGACGGTGATGTCAGGACCGCCCACCGGCTACTGGTCGGGGCGATCGAATCGGGCAGTCACGGATACGACGCCGAAGACCAGGCACTGATCGACGCGATGCACACGCTCCTGCTGCTGTGCTACTACTCCGGTGAGCCCGCCATGTGGGAGCCGTTCTTCACGGCGCTCGACCGGCTCACGCCCGAGCCGCCCGAGCTGCTCACGGTGGCGGCCGCGACCTTCGCCGACCCGGCGCGGACGGGGCAGGCGGCAGCCCGCCGGCTCGACGCCCTCGTCGCCGGACTCGGCGACGAGGGCGATCCGACGCAGATCGTCCGGATCGGCACCGCCTCGATCTACATGGACCGGTGCCCCGACGGTCGGGACGCGAACTGGCGAGTGGTCCGCCTCGGGCGCGATGGCGCCGCGCCGGCCCGCCGCCACCTCGGTGTGCTGCTGCACCTGTGTTTCGACGACTACCACAGCGGGCGGTGGAGCGAGGCGGCGGAACTCGCGGACGAGGGCCTGCACCTCTGCAACGAGCACGGCTTCCGCTTCTTCACCTGGTACTTCCAGTACATCCAGGCGTTGGTCGCGGCGGTGCGGGGCGACGCGAACACCAACCGGACGATCACCGACGCCATCCACCGGTACGCGGCGCCGCGCGGAGTCCGGGCCGGCGAGTTCTTCGCCCACCACGCGGCAGGGCTGAACGAACTCGCCCGGGGCGACTACGAGAGCGCGTACCAGAACGCGATCATGCTCAGCCCCGCGGGCACGATCGCCCCGTACGTGCCGCACGCCCTGTGGGGGTGTCTGGACCTCGTCGAAGCGGCGCTGCGCACCAACCGGCCCGCCGAGGCCGTCGCACACGCCGCCGCCGTCGAGGAGGCGAACCTCGCCGGGCTGTCGTCGCGGCTCGCGCTGCTCAGCGCGGCGGCGTCGGCGCTCGTCGCCACCGACGACCGGGCCGAGGAGCTGTTCGAGGCGGCGTTGGCGCTGCCCGACGTGGAGCGCTGGCCGTTCGACCTGGCTCGGGTGCGTCTCGCGTACGGCGAGTGGCTCCGTCGTACCAGGGCGACCGCCAAATCCCGGGCCCAGCTGCGGACCGCGCTGGTGGCGTTCGAGCGGCTGGGTGCCCAGCCATGGGTCGAGCGGGCGAGCAACGAACTGCGCGCCACCGGTCTGGCGAAGCCGAGGAGCGCGACGCGGCCGGCCGTGCTCACTCCGCAGGAACGAGAAATCGCCGAACTCGCCGGCTCCGGGCTGACGAACAAGCAGATCGGCGAGAAACTCTTCCTCTCGCACCGGACCGTCGGCACGCACCTCTACCAGATCTTCCCGAAACTCGGTATCACCTCCAGGGCCGCGCTGCGCGACGCGCTCGCGGCGCTCGCCGACGACGGGGACGCAGGTGTGCGGCTCGACCAGACGCCGGAACAGTGAGGTCGCCCGGGCACCGGCGGGGCAGCGGCGCACACCGACTTCGAGGCCGCGGGTCACGCCAGCGGTCCGGCATCCTCCGCCAGTCGCTTCAACCGCAGCAGCGCGTCCTGGTGGGCGTAGTAGAACTCCTCCGCCTGCGAGCTACGCACCAACGCGGTCGTGAGCTCACGCTCCACCTTCTTGGCGATCACCTGCGTGCCCGGGGCGACCGGGACGAGGATCCAGGCCTGGTAGATGCTCAGGTCGGCCGAGGATCCGATCCAGCCGAACCGCGCGTCCGGCTCGTACTCCGAGACCACGGCCTCCAGGCGCACCCCGTACATCTCGATCTCGAACGCGGCGCCGAGCCGGATCTCGTCCGGTACCTGCGCGTGTCGTACCTCCGGGACCCAGTCGGGCCAGCGCGGGACGTCGACCAGGTGCGAGTACACCCGTCCGGGGGACGCCTCGATGACGGCCTCCCCGTGCATCGAGGATTCCGCGTACGGCGAGGTGAAGCCCGGAGACCGGTAGCTGTCCCGGCGTGCCCAGGAGACACCGTGGCCGGCCCGGGGGTGAAGCATGGCGTTCTCCGTTCAACAGCGCGTGGCACCCGCACATCACTCGGGGATGGTCCCGTTTCCACGGGTGCCGGAAGTTCGAGACCTAATCTGCCCGCGCCGGGCCGGCGAGTGACCGGTCAAATGACTGAGCGGATGACTGTCCCTCATTCCGGCCGGCGCGACCACCGGCACCCGGGCGGGTCGCTCGAGGCGGGGCGGATCGGCCCGGTTCGTCGTCACCAGCGGTAGGAAAGCAGGATCATGAATACTTACCAGTTCAAGTCCGTGGGCGGGAAGCTCTCCAACTGGGGGCGCTGGGGCGCCGACGACCGGCACGGGACGCTGAACTTCCTGACCCCCGCGGCCCGCCTGGCCGCCGCCGGCTCGGTACGGTCGGGTCAGGTCTTCGAGCTGAGCATTCCCATCGGCAAGAACGGCCCCCAGCCGGCGGACGGTGGGGCGGTCGGCCGGTTCAATCCGGTGCACCTGATGAGCGTCCACCCCGGTGACTTCGACCGACCGGACGGCTTCTTCGGCGCCGACGACTACATCTTCATGCCCTTGCAGGCGGCGACGCACTGGGACAGCCTCGCGCACGTCGGTTACGACGGCCGGCTCTACAACGACGTACCCGCCAACGCGATCGGGGGCATGGGCGGTGCCCGGGCCAACTCCGTCGAGCAGTCGCTCCCCGGGGCGGTGGGCCGTGGCGTGCTGCTCGACATCGCCCGGCTGCACGGGGTGGACTGGCTCGCGCCGAACCACGGGATCACCCCGGACGAACTCGACGCGGCGGTCGACCGGCAGGGTGTGACGATCAGGTCGGGTGACGTGCTGCTGGTCCGCACCGGCTGGCTCGGCAAGGGCCTGGCTGAGGGCTGGCAGGGCTGGATGGACAGCGAGCCCGGGTTGACCCTCGACTGCGCCGAGTGGATCGCGGCACGGGAGATCTCGGCCCTCGCCAGCGACAACTGGGGTGTGGAGGTCCAGCCGGCCGCCGAGACCTGGATCCCGCTGCACTGCGTCCTGGTGCGGGACATGGGGATGATGCTGGGCGAGAACTTCAACCTGGAGGAGCTGGCACGGGCCTGTGCCGGCGACGGCCACTGGGACTTCCTGGTCAGCGCACCGTCATTGCGCGTCGTGGGTGGGACCGGGTCGCCGGTCAGCCCGATCGCGATCCGGTAGGTGACGCCCCGGGCGGACCTCGTGTCCCCGTCGATCCCGCCCGGTGACGTACGTCGGCGTGCCGGACGGTAAGTCGTCGGCCGGGCGCACGCCCGCGCCGATCGGTCGGTTTCCGCCCAGTCATTTGACAGATGCGGCTCACGCACCCTTTCCCGATTCTTGGATCACCGCAGAGCGAGCCGGCCACCGGGCCGGCGGACGGCGGGAATCCCCGCCTCCGCCGTGGGAGCGGCTGCCGGGCCTCCGGTCGGCGGGGAACGACCAGGAAAGGGAAAGGTATGCCCTACGTCACCGTCGGTGAAGAGAACACGACCTCGATCGAGCTGTACTACGAGGACCACGGCAGCGGCCAGCCGGTCGTGCTGATCCACGGTTTCCCGCTCAGCGGGCACTCGTGGGAGAAGCAGTCGGCCGCTCTGCTCGAAGCCGGCTACCGGGTCGTCACCTACGACCGTCGCGGGTTCGGCCGGTCGAGCCAGCCGGCGCTCGGGTACGACTACGACACCTTCGCCGCCGACCTGAACGTCCTCCTGGAGAAGCTCGACCTGACCAACGCCGTTCTGGTCGGCTTCTCGATGGGCACCGGTGAGGTCGCCCGCTACGTGGGCCGCTACGGGTCGGCGCGCGTCGCGAAGGTCGCCTTCCTCGCCTCGCTGGAGCCGTTCCTGCTCAAGACGGACGACAACCCGACCGGCGCCGCGCCCCGGGAGTTCTTCGAGGGTGTCTCGGAGCAGGTGCGCAAGGACCGGTACGCGTACTACACGGCGTTCTACGCCGACTTCTACAACCTCGACGAGAACCTGGGCACCAGGATCAGCGAGGAAGCCGTCCGGAACAGCTGGTCGGTGGCGGCCAGCGGCGGTTGGTACGCCGCCGCGGCGGCGCCGATGACCTGGTTCACCGACTTCCGGGCCGACATCCCGAAGATCGACGTGCCGGCCCTGATCCTGCACGGCACCGGCGACCGGATCCTGCCGATCGACGCCACCGGCCGCCCGTTCCACCAGGCGCTGCCGAGCGCGCAGTACGTCGAGATCGAAGGCGCGCCGCACGGCCTGCTCTGGACGCACGCCGAGGAAGTCAACGAGGCGCTGCTCGGCTTCCTGGCCAAGTGACGGCCTGAGCGACGGCGGAGGTGCCGGGTGCGGTGAGCCCCGTCGGGGCCGTCCACCACGCCGGCCCCCGTCACCTCCGCCGTGCCGCGCCCCACCGAATCGCGTCCGCACGGCAACCGCACCATGCGCCGTGCCGACGCCTGACCTCGGCCGACGAGCCGGGTGCTCGTCGGCCCGCCACCCGATGAAGAGGAGTAACCATGCGTGCCGCTGTCGCGACCGCGGTCAACACACCGCTGTCGCTCGTCGAACGTGATGTGCCCACCCCCGGACCGGGCGAGGTTCTCGTCCGGATGACCGCGTGCGGGGTGTGCTTCACGGACCTCAACCTGATCCGTGGGCACTTTCCGTTCGCCCGCTTTCCCGTGGTGCCCGGGCACGAGATCACCGGTGTCGTGGCGGCCGTCGGGGAGGGCGTGACCTTCCCGACCGTCGGTACGGCCGTCGGAGCCCAGTTCCTCTACGACTCGTGCGGGCACTGCGACTACTGCGTCCGCGGCGACCAGATCCTCTGCCCGTCCAAGCGGATCACCGGCATCGTGGCCGACGGCGGCTACGCCGAGTACGCCCTGTTGAAGGCCGGGTTCGTCACCCCGTTGCCGGCCGGGCTGGACCCGGTCGCCGCGGCCCCGCTGATGTGCGCGGGCATCACCGCGTTCAACGGGCTGCGGCAGGCGGGGATCCGCCCCGAGTCGCGGGTCGCCGTGATCGGCTCGGGAGGGATCGGAGCGCTGGCCATCCGCTACGCCGCGGCGATGGGCGCACGGGTCGCCGTGCTCGGCCACTCGCGCCGCGCGCAGGAGCAGGCGCTGTCGCTGGGCGCCGAACGGTTCGTGGCGACCAGCGAGCAGGACCCGGCCTCGGCGCTGAAGGCCTGGGACGGCGGCGCGAACGTCATCCTTAACGCGGCTCCGACGACCGCGGCCGCGGCGGCGGCGTTCGGCGGACTCGCCCCGGACGGCACGCTCGTGCTCTGCGGGTACGACGGCGAGCCACTGAGCGTGCCGACCCAGCCGATGGTGCTCAACCGGCTGCACGTGATGGCCAACCCGTCCGGGTCGCCGCACGACCTGCGCGACACGCTCGCGTTCTCCGCAGCCCACGGGATCCTTCCCGACGTCACTTCGATCTCCCTCGACCAGGCTCCCGCCGCCCTGGACGCGATGGCCGCCGGCACCGCTCGCGGCCGCAGCGTCATCGTCTTCTGACCACCAAGGAGCAGACATGTCCGTCGTACTGATCACCGGCGCGTCCAGCGGTTTCGGCGCGCTCACCGCCCGGGCGCTGGCTCGGGCCGGTCACACCGTCTACGCCAGCATGCGGGCCACCACAGGCCGCAACGCCCCGGCCGTCGCCGAAGCCGCCGCGTTCGCCCGTGAGAACGACGCCGACCTGCGGACCATCGAGCTGGACGTGCAGTCGCAGGAGTCCGCCGACGCCGCCGTCGCGGCGATCGTCGCCGCGCACGGCGCGATCGACGTCCTCGTCCACAACGCCGGGCACATGGTCACCGGTCCGGCCGAGGCGTTCACCCCCGAGGAGATCGCGCACGTATACGACATCAACGTGCTGGGCACCCAGCGGGTGAACCGGGCGGCGCTGCCCGGCATGCGCGCGCGCCGCAACGGCCTGGTGCTCTGGATCGGCTCCAGCAGCAGCCGGGGTGGCACCCCGCCGTACCTCGCGCCGTACTTCGCGGCGAAGGCGGGGATGGACGCCCTGGCCGTCAGCTACGCCGACGAGCTGGCCCGGTTCAACATCGAGACGAGCATCGTCGTGCCCGGCTCCTTCACCAGCGGCACCAACCACTTCGCCCACAGCGGACGGCCGGCCGACGAGGAGACCGTCAAGGCGTACGAGGAGCGGTACGCGGGCCTGATGGAGCAGGTGAGCAAGCGGCTGGCCGAGCTCGCGCCGCCGGACGCGGACGTCGCCGAGGTCGCCGCCGCGGTGGTCCGCATCGTGGACACCCCGCACGGCAAGCGGCCGTTCCGCGTGCACGTCGACCCCGCCGACGACGGCTCCGAGGTCGTCAGCGTGGTCGCCGACCGGATCCGTACGGAGTTCCTCACCCGCATCGGCCTCGCGGACCTGCTCCACCCGCACAACTGACGGGCGGCCCGGATGTTCGTGACGGACATGCCTGCCCGACCCAGCGGCCGGGGCACGGCCACCGCCCACGGCCGTACCACCGATCACCCGGGCAGCCCGGTCACCGGTGGGGCGCACCTGACGGTTCCCGCGGCGGACGCCGACCTCCGCGCTGCCGTGGACGCGGCTCAGGCCGCGTTCCCCGGCTGGGCGTCGACCGCGGCGACGAAGCGCCGAACGGTGCTCCTCGACGCGGCGGACCTGCTGGAGCAGCGTACGGAGGCGCTGGCCGGAATCCTGCGTCAGGAGACCGCGGGCAGCCTCGCGTGGGCGGGGTTCACCATCCGCCTGGCCGCCGGCCAGCTGCGACAGGGCGCCGCGATGGCGACCCGGCCGGTCGCGGAGCTGCTGGCCGACATCCCGTACCGGGCAGGCGCCACCGAATGTGAGCAGGCCGGCGTGGTCGTGTCGTTCGTACCGTGGAACGGTTCGATGGTCTTCTGCGCCCGGGCGATCGCCCTGACGCTGGCCGTCGGCAACACGGTGCTGATCCGGCCCCGTGCGGACGCGCCGGTCATCTCCGCGCTGATCCTCGCCGACGTGCTGGCCGAGGCCGGGCTGCCCGCCGGCGTCGTCAACGTGGTCACCGGCGACCACGCGGACGCCCCCGCGGCGGTCGAGGCGCTGATCGCCGACCCGCGGGTACGCCGGGTCACCCTCACCGGTCCGATCGGGGCCGGGCGCGTCGTCGGGCGGCTTCCGGCGCGGCGACCCGGACGGTAGGTGCCGAGCCGGACGGTGGGTACCGATCCGGTGCGCCCGCCGGCGCGGCCACCACCAGGTGACCGCGCCGGCGGGCACGGGGTGCGTCAGTGGCAGGAGCCGGTGCCGCTGTCGCTGTAGCTCTGCCCGGCGACCGGCACGAACTGCCAGTCGTAGCTGTTGGCGTGCAGCGTGAACTTCAGCACGCCGTACGCCGAGCTGTTCCGCGCCTCGCTGTTGGGCTGGATGGTGCCGAAGCTGTAGTGACCGGCACCGCCCATCCCGGCGACGAAGCTGCGCATGCCCCGGGAGGCGTCGTATCCGCCGTTCGGGTTCATCGGCGCGAACCGCTCGTACACGTGGTTGTGACCCCAGACCACGACGTCGGCGTTGTTGTCGTACAGCGCCTGGTAGAGCGGGCGCGTCGAGGTCGACGGCGCGTGGTTGGAGCTCGACGTGTAGAGCGGGTGGTGCCAGTACGCCAGCGTGCACGGCTTGGTGCTGGCCACGAGATCCGCCCGCAGCCACTGCTCCTGCGCCGAGCCCGCCGACATGCTGATGTTGGAGTTCAGCGACACGACGTGCCAGTTGCCGAGGTCGTACGAGTAGTAACCCCGCCCGCTCGGGCCGGCCTGCGAGCCGAAGTAGTTGTAGTAGCCCGTGGCGCCCGAGGTGTTGTAGTCGTGGTTGCCGGGCGACGGCCGGGTACGCGACTTGTGCCGGCCCCAGGTGGGCGCGTAGTAGGAGTTGAACTCGGAGGCGGTGCCGTTGCTGTAGACGTTGTCACCGGTGGTGAAGACGGTGCCGGAGATGCCGTCCAGCAGTGCCGCGGTCGCGGTGTCGCCGGAGCCGGAGTCGGAGATGTCGCCGACACCGACGAGGACCGGATCGCCCGAGGGCGGCGGCGTCGTGGTGCCGGTGGTGACCACCAGCTGCGGCGCGTCCGCACCGCTCTCCCGGGAGTCGTAGTACGCCCCGTCGGTGTTGGACGAGGTCGCGCCGAAGCTGAACGTGCCGTTGCCCCGGACGTGGGACGTCACGTCGACCTCGTACCAGCCGTCGGCGGTGACCGAGCCGATCGAGCCCAGCGTCGCGCCGTCGATGCCCGGCTGGTTGTTCCAGGTCGTGCCCGTCTCCGACCAGGTCGTGTTCGACATGGCCCGGAACGTGCCACCGGCGCTGCTGCCGTCGTTGCCGCTGATCGTGCGCAGCCGCAGCTTGGCGCTGCTGACGGTGCCGCTGACCCCGCTCACGGTGAAGCGCAGGAACATCCGGCGGACCGGCGAGTTGTCGACCACGATCTGCGTCGACGTCCCGTAGTTGGTGGACGTGGTGTCGTTCTGGACGTACGTGTCGGCGACCGGCCGGAACGTGGCCGTGGCCGCCGAGGCCGAGGTGCCGCCGGTCATGACGACGGCGGCGGTGGCGGCGAGCAGCACCGCGACCGTCCCCATCGTCACCGACGGACGGGAAAGGCGAATGCCCATCCGGAGCCTCCCTATCGAAGGGTCGGGGGTTGAGAGCGGATGGAATGTAGGGAGGTCGATGGACCGATCCCTGACCGGCGGGTGAACAACTCGTCCACGGAGGCGAACACCTCGCTGTTGCGCCGATGTTCACCACGTGCACGCCCGCCCGGCACCGGGGATCCGTTGTGGCCGGTCGGCGCGGGCCGCACGATAGGCGACCGTCAGTCGCGATCCGAAGGGGACGCCCGTGTACCTGTCGACCGTCTCCCGGCCGCGGACCGATCCGCCGGACGTGGAGCCCGGCCGGTCCCGCCGCCGGATCGCCCTGGTCAGCGGCAACGTCCTCGCCCTCGGCACGGTCAGCCTGATCACCGACGTCTCCGCCGAGATGGTCACCGCGGTCCTGCCCCTCTACCTGGTGCTGGGGCTCCAGCTCAGTCCGCTGGCCTTCGGCGTCGTCGACGGCGTCTACGCCGGCGCCACCGCGCTGCTGCGGGTGGTCGGTGGCTTCGTCGCCGACCGGATCCGGCGACGCAAGCTCGTGGCCGGGTTCGGGTACGCGCTCTCCGCGGTGGCGAAGCTCGGCCTGCTCCTCGCCGGCCGGTCCGTGCCGATGATCGGCGCGGTCATCGCCGTCGACCGGCTCGGCAAGGGCGTACGCAGCGCGCCCCGGGACGCGCTCATCACGGCGTCGACGCCACCGGAGTCGCTGGGCCGGGCGTTCGGCGTGCACCGGACGATGGACGCCGTCGGCGCGTTCCTCGGCCCCCTCGTCGCCATGGCCGTGCTGCTCGCCGTCGGCCGGTCGTACGACGCGGTCTTCGTGACCAGCTTCTGCGTCGCCGCGCTGGGCGTCGTCGTGCTCGTCCTCTTCGTCCGCGAGCGGGACACACCGACGCGGGAGGCAGTGGCCACCGGGCCGGGCGGCGGCGGGCCGGCGGAGGAGCCCGACGAGGGACGGCCCACCGTCCGGGAGTTGCTCGGGCTGCTGCGTGACCGGCCGGCCCGGCGGCTCGTGGTGGCCGCAGCGCTGCTGGGGCTGGCCACCATCGGGGACGGGTTCGTCTACCTGTTGTTGCAACGCCGGGAGAACGTGGACCTCACCTGGTTCCCGCTGCTGGCCGTGGGCACCAGCCTGGTGTACCTGCTGCTCGCGACCCCGATCGGCCTGCTCGCCGACCGGATCGGCCGGCTCCCGGTGGTGCTGGGCGGGTACGCCGCGCTCGGCGTCACCTACCTGCTGCTCGCCGGCCCGGTCGCCGGCTGGCCCCTGCTCGTGCTGGCCCTGGCCCTGTACGGCACCTTCTACGCGGCCACCGACGGTGTGCTCATCGCGCTCGCCGGCCCGGTCCTGCCGCCGCGACTGCGCACCAGCGGGATCGCGCTCGTCCAGACCGGGCAGGCGCTCGCGTACCTCGTCTCGTCCGTCCTCTTCGGTCTCGCCTGGCAGGCCTGGGGGCCGCAGAACGCGATCCGGGCCGCCGCCGTGGCCGTCGCGGCCGTTCTTCTGCTCACCCTGCTCATGCTGGCCCCCACGTACCGTCCCGTTCCCCGGAAGGTGTCCTGATGACCGCGATGTCGACCCGCGTGAAGATCGGTGTGGCGGTCGGTTCGGCCCTGCTGCTGGGCGTCGTGGCGACGGGCTACGCCGTCCTCGCCGCCGAGCCGGCCGCCTCACCCGCCACCGCCGGCGCCGGCCCGGTCACCCTGGCGCCCGGGCAACCGCGCCTGCTGACCATCACCGACCGGCACGTCGCCTCCGTCGCCGGCACCGACCCCGGCGGCGCGCGGACCGTCTCGAACGTGGAGTGCCTGCGGGTGTACGCGGCGGCCGGCACCGGTGTCTGCCTCGCGCCGGAGAACGCCTGGTCCTACCGGGTCGTCGTGCTCGACTCGGCGCTGCGCCCGCAGCGTTCGGTCGCCGTTCCCGGCCTGCCCAACCGGGCCCGGGTCTCCGCCTCCGGCCGGATGATCTCCTGGACGACGTTCGTCGGCGGCGACTCCTACACGGCCAGCGGCTTCTCCACCCGAACCGGAATCCTCGACACCCGCAGCGGCAGCACGGTCATGTCGCTGGAGGAGTTCGCGGTGACCCGCGACGGGAAGCCCTACCGCAGCGCCGACGTCAACTACTGGGGCGTCACGTTCACCGCCGACGACAACGTCTTCTACGCGACGATGTCGACAGGCGGGAAGCGGTACCTCGTCCGGGGCGACCTCGCCGCGCGGAAGGTCGAGACGCTCAAGGAGAACGTCGAGTGCCCGTCGCTCTCGCCCGACGGCACCCGGCTCGCGTTCAAGGAGGCGATCGACGCCGACCCGCAGCGGGGCTGGCGCCTGTCGGTGCTGGACCTGGCCACGATGCGGGTGACGCCGACCGCCGAGACGACGAGCGTGGACGACCAGGCGGCGTGGCTGGACGCCGCGACGCTCGCCTACACCCTTCGCCAGGACGACGGCCGCCCCGACGTCTGGGCGGTGCCGGCGGACGGCTCCGGCGCGCCCCGACTGCTGGTGCCCGACGCGGAGTCCCCGTCGCCGCTGACCTGACGGGTCCCCGTTCCGGCGAGCACGCCGGCCCGGGAGGCGGTTCGTTACGCCGCCTCGGCGACCAGGGTCTCCACCAACTCGCGGGGCAGCCCGTGGGTGTCGTGCAGGTAGTGGTAGTCCTCGTCCCGCAGCGGTCCCCGGGACAGCTGCCGCGACACGACGGGCCGGCCCCGCCGGAGCAGGTCGCCGAAGCGCCGCTCCTCACCGAGCAGCAGGCCGCGCAGCTCGTCGACGTCCGCGCGCTGCCGGAACCGGTCGCGGGTCCGGGTGAACGGCTCGTCCGGCAGGTCGGCGAGGCTCCGCGACGGGTCGTCGCGCCACAGCGCGGTGAGCGTACGGCGGATCAGCCGACGCAGCACGTACCCGCGACCGGTGTTCGAGGGCCGCACCCCGTCGCCGATGACGACCACGCTCGACCGGAGGTGGTCACTGACGAGCCGCAGCGTCTCCTCGTCCGGCTGCCACAGGCCGCCGACGCCCCGGACCCAGGGCTCGAAGCCGTCGCCCTCGAAGACCGAGCGGTGGCCGCGCAGCACCATCTCCAGGCGCTCCAGCCCCATCCCGGTGTCGACGTCGGGCTGGCGCAGCGGCTCCAGCCGACCGTCGCCGTGCCGGTGGTAGCGCATACCCACGTGGTTCCACACCTCCATCCACCGGCCGTCGGTGCTCGGGGTGCCGGTCGGCGGGGTGTCACCGGTCCACACGAAGATCTCCGAGTCGGGCCCGCACGGCCCGGTCGGTCCGTTGGACCACCAGTTCTCCTGGCCGGTCAGCTCCACGGGCACGCCGAGCCGCTGCCAGACCTCCAGCGACGCGGTGTCCGGCCCGACCTGGTCGTCGCCGCCGAACACGGTCGCGTACAGCCGGTCGTGCGCGACGCCGAAGCCCTCACGGAGCAGCTCGTAGCCCCAGCGCAGGCTCTGCGGGCCGCCGTAGTCGCCGAGCGACCAGGAGCCGAGCATCTGGAAGACGGTCAGGTGGGTGTCGTCGCCCACCTCGTCCAGGTCGGTGGTGCGCAGGCACCGCTGGACGTTCACCAGCCGGCGGCCCAGCGGGTGCGGCCGCCCCTCCAGGTAGGGCGTCAGCGGGTGCATCCCGGAGGTGGTGAAGAGGACCGGATCGTCCGGTGGCCGGACCAGCGAGCTCTCGGGGAGCAGCCGGTGACCGTGCTCCCGGTAGAAGTCGACGAAGGTCCCGATGATCTTTTCGGGTGTCATGGTGGGGGCCTTTCGGGTCGGTGGCGACCGGAAAGGTGTGCGGGCGCGGGGAGGGTGTGAAGACACGAAGGCCGGCGGACCGTTTCCGGCCGCCGGCGGGGACTCAGGAGGTCAGGCTGCGGCGACCGTCGAGCGCGTAGCTCGCGCGGCCGCGGCGACGGACTGCCTGGTGATCTCCATGTCTCGCACCGTATCTCGTTCCGCCGCCATCGCCCACCGGTTTGCCTTCCCCGGCCGGACGGGCGGCTCGCCCCCGGGGCGGGGCGGCCGGCGTACCCGCCGACCGTCCCGCCCGGTTCGGCTCAGCCCTGCCGTACGAGGTAGATCTCCTGGGTACGGTCGCGCTGGCTGCGGGCCGCCCGGCGGTCGCTGGTGAAGACGACCACTCCCCGGTCCACGGCCGGCCAGGTGTTGTTCCCGAGGGTGCTCACCTGAAGCGGCGGCGTCCAGCCCGAGCGGCTGCGCCGGGAGGTGAAGACCTTCCAGCGCCAGTCGGCGGACCGGGAGTCGTACCAGACCGCCCGGACCGTGCCGTCCGGGTCGGCGGCGATCCGGGGCCGCTGGCTCATCGCGTTCGGGTCGAGCGCGACCGGCTCGGCCGCCGACCAGGTCACGCCGTCGGTGGAGCGGCTCGCCCGCAGCGAGAGGTTCACCCCCGAGGCCGAGAGCGCCTTGGTCTCCCAGACGACGACGTACGCCCCGTCGCGGTCCACCGCCACGCCCGGGTGCCGGTCGGCCGCGTCGTCGTTGCCGCTGACCCGTACCGGGGCGCTCCAGCTCCTGGCCTCGCCGGCCCGCACCGAGGCCATGATCTCCCAGTTGTCGGGGTTGGTGCCGCCGCCGGCGGGTTGGCCGGCGGGGGGCGTGTGACCGGTCCACCCGGCGTCCGGGTCGAACCGGTTGTCCTGCCAGGTCACGATGATCCGCCCGTCCTTCGTCACGGCGAGCGCCGGGAACAGGGAGGCCGGGTGGATCGGTGAGCGGGCGTCGGCGGGCGTGCCCGCGACGATCACCTTGCCGGCGGCGGAGACGTCGACCGGCTCGCGGTCGACGCCGACGACCTGGACGCGGATGTCGAACGCGCCCCCGCTGTTCTCCGCCCAGGCGACGACCGGGTGCCCGTCGAGGAGCGCGAGCGCCGGGTGCTCGGCCCGTCCCTGCCCGGTCTTCAGCCGCTCGGCCGCCCCGAAGCTCTGGCCGCCGTTGTGGCTGTGGCGCAGCCAGATGCCCGGCCGGTGCGGCTGCTCCTGGCCGCGGGCGTCCTGCCACACCACCCAGACGTCCTTGCCGGCGGCGACCACCCGGGGTGCGCGAGCCGTGCCGGAGTCTCCGGAGAGCACGACGGTCTTGTCGCTGTGCGGGTTGCCGTGCCGGTCGAGGCGGCGGTACACCACCGACGTCCGGTGGCCCTCGTGCACCTCGGCGACCACGTGGCTGACCTGCCCGTCGACGGCGACGTCGGCGAAGCCGGCGAACCCTCCGGGCTCGCCCACCACCGGTTCGGCCCGGTCGTTCGCGCGGTTCGGCGCCGGGAGCGCGATCGCGGGCTTCGGCACGGCCGCCTGCTTCACCGACACGAAGATCGGCGACGTGGCGGCGCGCAGCTGGTCGGGCAGGTCCGGGTCCGCCTCCCGGCCGGAGAGCTCGCCCGGGGCGCGCACCTCCACCCGGTACCAGGTGTGGTCGGCGGTCAGCGTGAGCGGGATCTGCCAGGTCTGGTCGTCCTTCGTCGGCGCGTAGGTGGCGATCGGTCCGGCCGAGCGACCTGGCGCGGCGTAGACGAGCACCCGCGTGCCGGCGCCGGCCTTCACCCGCACCCGCAGGGCGGCCCGCTTCGGCAGGGAGCGACTGCCGACGATCACCTCGTCGCCGCCGATCGCCTCGAACCGCCCGTCGCCGTCGAGGTCGGCCTCGATCGTGGCGAACGCTCCACCCGTGCCGTAGGTCAGCGTCGTACGCCCGGCCCGCAGGGCGTCGAGGATGGCCCGGGTGGTCCGCTCCGCCGCGAAGACCCAGGTGGTGGGCTTGCCGGGGGCGCTGTTCGGGCGCAGCTCCTTGAAGTGGCTGTCGCTGGCGGCCACGCCGCCGAAGCGGAATCCGTTGTTCCAGCGGTTCTCGGCGTACTCGATCTCGACGTCGGGGTTGCTGCTCGCGTTCCAGAGCTCGACGGCGTCGACACCCTGGACGTTCGCGTTGTCGTTCGGGCCGCCGGCCGGCGTGTACTCCCCGTCGTCCGGGTGGGCGACGGACCAGAACGCGTCCTGGGCGTGGGTGTCCCAGATCGACTGCTGGACGTGGCGGAAGGCGGCCGAGCCGGGCGGGTTCGCGCCGTCCACCACCGTGTCGACCGCGCCGAGGACTACCGAGTGCGGGGAGCCGTTCACCTCCTCACCGGTGAGCAGCAGCAGCTTGTCGGAGCGCCACAGCGGGTCCCAGTGCTGGTCGAAGGTGCGGTGGTCGGTCAGCGGCAGGAAGGCCAGGCCCGCCGACTCCGCGTAGCCGATCTGGTCGCTGACCGGGAGGTTGCCCGGGTCGCGCTGGTCCGACAGCTGGCGCGGCGCGCTGCCGTCGGACGAGTGGTCGTCGTGGACGTGGGTGTCACCCGGCAGCCAAACACCCTCCGGTCCGCCGTCCTTGCCGGGCTTGCGCCCGCCGGCCGCGTCGGTCGTGGCCTCGGCACCGGCCTCCGCCCACGCGGCGGCGCCGGGGAGCAGGGTTGCCGCGGTGACGGCACCGCCGATGGCGATGAACTTCCTGCGGTCTACTTCCATGCGACCCTCATCTCGTACGAGCCCCGGGTCGCCGCGAGGGTGTCCCGACACGACTCGGCGGGCTCGGTCGTCCGAACGCTCGCGACGCTAGCCAGGCCGGAGGGGGCGTTGCGTGAATCGTCGGTGAAGACCGAATGGCCGGGAACGGAGCTACTGCCGGGTTGTGCGGTCCGACACAGCGGCGGGCCGGGCAGCACGCACCGCGGCCGGTGACGCGCGGCGTCGACGTCGTCGGGTCGCGGTGCAACCTCCTCCGGCGTCCGTGGCGGGCCTCGGCTCGGTACCGAGGCCCGCCCGGATGCTGCGTCAGCCGGCGACGTAGGCGGCGAGGTGCTCGCCGGTGAGGGTGGCGCGGGCGGCGACGAGGTCGGCGGGGGTGCCCTCGAAGACGACGCGGCCACCGTCGTGCCCGGCGCCCGGGCCGAGGTCGATGAGCCAGTCGGCGTGGGCCATCACCGCCTGGTGGTGCTCGATGACGACTACCGACTTGCCGGCGTCGACGAGCCGGTCGAGCAGGCCGAGCAGCTGCTCGACGTCGGCCAGGTGGAGGCCGGTGGTCGGCTCGTCGAGGACGTAGACGCCGCCCTTCTCGCCCATGTGGGTGGCGAGCTTGAGCCGCTGCCGCTCGCCGCCCGACAGCGTGGTGAGCGGCTGGCCGAGGGTGAGGTAGCCGAGCCCGACGTCGGCGAGCCGGTCGAGGATGGCGTGCGCGGCCGGCGTACGGGCGTCGCCGGCGCCGAAGAACGCCTCGGCCTCGGTCACCGGCATCGCGAGCACCTCGCTGATGTCCCGGCCGCCGAGCCGGTACTCCAGCACCGATGCCTGGAACCGCCTGCCCTCGCACTCCTCGCAGGTGGTGGCGACGCCGGCCATCATCCCGAGGTCGGTGTAGATGACCCCGGCGCCGTTGCAGGTGGGGCAGGCGCCCTCGGAGTTGGGGCTGAACAGCGCCGGCTTGACGCCGTTGGCCTTCGCGAAGGCCTTGCGGATCGGGTCGAGCAGGCCGGTGTAGGTCGCCGGGTTGCTGCGCCGCGAGCCACGGATGGCGGTCTGGTCGACCGTGACCACCCCGTCCCGCCCGGAGACCGACCCGTGGATCAACGAGCTCTTGCCCGAGCCCGCCACGCCGGTGACGACGACGAGCACGCCGAGTGGGATGTCGACGTCGACGTCCCGCAGGTTGTGGGTCCGGGCGCCGCGTACCTCCAGCACCCCGGTGGGCCTGCGCACCGACTGCTTCAGGACGGCCCGGTCGTCCAGGTGCCGCCCGGTCAGCGTGCCGCTGGCCCGCAGCCCGTCGACGGTCCCCTCGAAGACCACCTCGCCGCCGGCCGTCCCGGCACCGGGTCCGAGGTCGACGACGTGGTCGCCGATCACGATCGTCTCCGGCTTGTGCTCCACCACGAGCACGGTGTTGCCCTTGTCGCGCAGCCGCAGCAGCAGGTCGTTCATCCGCTGGATGTCGTGCGGGTGCAGGCCGATCGTCGGCTCGTCGAAGACGTAGGTCACGTCGGTGAGCGACGAACCGAGATGCCGGATCATCTTGGTGCGCTGGGCCTCACCCCCGGAGAGGGTGCCCGCCGGACGGTCGAGCGACAGGTATCCCAGGCCGATCTCCACGAACGAGTCGAGGAGGTTCTGCAGACCCGTGAGCAGCGGGGCGACCGAGGGCTCGTCGAGGCCGCGAACCCAGCCGGCCAGGTCGTTGATCTGCATCCCGCAGACGTCGGCGATGCTCTTCCCCCCGATCTTCGACGAGCGGGCCTCCTTGCTCAGCCGGGTGCCGTCGCACTCCGGGCAGGTCGTGAAGGTCACGGCCCGCTCCACGAAGGCGCGGATGTGCGGCTGCAACGAGTCGACGTCCTTGGCGAGGAACGACTTCTGGAGCTGCGGGATCAACCCGGAGTAGGTCAGGTTGATGCCGTCGACCTTGATCTTGGTCGGCTCCCGGTAGAGCAGGTCGTGCAGCTCCTTCTTCGTGTACTTGCGGATCGGCTTGTCCGGATCGAAGTAGCCGCAGCCGCGGAAGATGCGGCCGTACCAGCCGTCCATGCTGTAGCCGGGAATGGTGAGCGCACCCTCGTTGAGCGACTTGCTGTCGTCGTACAGCTGGGTCAGGTCGATGTCGTTGACCGAGCCCATGCCCTCGCAGCGCGGGCACATCCCGCCCAGCCGGTGGAAGGTGGCCCGCTCGGTCTTCGTCCTGCCGACGCCCCGCTCGACGGTGATCGCGCCGCTGGCCTTCACCGAGGGGACGTTGAAGGAGTACGCGTTGGGCGAGCCGATGTGCGGCTGCCCGAGCCGGCTGAAGAGGATCCGCAGCATCGCGTTGGCGTCGGTGGCGGTGCCGACCGTCGAGCGGGGGTTGGCGCCCATCCGTTCCTGGTCGACGATGATCGCCGTCGTCAGCCCCTCCAGTACGTCGACCTCCGGCCGGGACAGCGTCGGCATGAAGCCCTGCACGAACGCGCTGTAGGTCTCGTTGATCATCCGCTGCGACTCGGCGGCGATCGTGCCGAACACCAGCGAGCTCTTGCCCGAGCCGGAGACGCCGGTGAAGACCGTGAGCCGCCGCTTGGGGATCTCGACGTTGACGTCCTTGAGGTTGTTCTCGCGCGCGCCCTGCACGCGGATCAGCTCGTGGCGGTCGGCAACGTGCGGCGCGGGCGTCCGTGGGCCGGTCGTCCTGGCCTTGCTCATCGTGTCTCCCTCGGTTCAGCGCAGTTCGTTGATCCTGATCAGGTTGCCGGTGGGGTCGCGGAAGGCGCAGTCGCGCACCCCGTACGGCTGCTCGGTCGGCTCCTGGACGACCTCGGCGCCAGCGGCCACCAGCCGTTCGAAGACCTCGTCGAGGTCGTCGCTGGCGAGCGTGACGGCACCGTAGCTGCCCTTGGCGATCAACTCCAGGACGGTGCGCCGCTCGTCGTCGGTGATGCCCGGGTCCGCGGCCGGCGGGTGCAGGACGATCGAGGTGCCCGGCTGCTTGACCGGACCGACGGTGATCCAGCGCATCCCGCCGTACCCGACGTCGTTGCGGACCTCGAAGCCGAGGGTGTCGCGGTAGAAGGCCAGGGCGGCGTCCGGGTCGGTCTGCGGGAGGAAGGCGTAGTGAATGGTGATGTCCATGGCGGTCAGGCTAGTTGCGCCCCGCCGACCTGGGCTTCTCGAATCCTGATCGGTCTGGTCACCTGCTTCGACATGCACGACGGCATCTCCGGCGTCACCGGCGCCGACTGGGCCCGGTAGGTGCTCGGCGGGACCCCGACCAACTCGGTGAAGCGGGTGCTGAAGGTGCCCAGCGACGAGCAGCCGACCGCGAAACAGACCTCGGTGACGCTGAGGTCGCCACGACGCAGCAGCGCCATGGCGCGCTCGATCCGCCGGGTCATCAGATACGCGTACGGCGACTCGCCGTACGCGAGGCGGAACTGGCGACTGAGGTGCCCGGCGGACATGTTCACGCCGCGGGCCAGCGCCTCCACGTTCAACGGCTGCGCGTACTCCCGATCGATCCGGTCACGGACGCGCCGCAGCCGGGCGAGGTCGCGCAGGTGCTGCGCGAAGGCGGGATCGCTGCTCACCTGGGAAATCGTACGCGGCTTCCGGCCCTCGGGCTGCCCACGACGAGGGGTCGTTCCCGCCCGGCCCGGCGGAAACGACCCCTCGCCTGTGGATCACCGGACCGCTGCGGGGAACCTCTCCCACACCCGGTGCGCGGTCATCAGCTGCCGCACCGCGGCGAACGCCTCGGCGCCCGACCCGGCGGTCACCACGCCGGGCGTGCCCGCCACGCCCGCCCGCTCCAGCACGGTCACGCCGCCGGCCCACCCACCGAGCGCCTTGGCGTGCCGCCACGCCTCCTCGACCAGCAGCAGCACCCGCGGATCCACGGTCGCCGAGTCCGCCGCCCCGGCCTTGGCGTCCCGCGCGGGCAGGGCGTCCGCCGCCGGTGCCGGGGCGCCGGCCAGCAGCAGCGCGTCGAACTCGACCGACCGGGCGGTGGCGAAGGTCCGCTGCACCGGGAGATTGCCGACCACCCCGCCGTGCGGGGCGACGAGCAGCGGCACCATGCCCGCGCCGAGGACCGCCCGGCGTACCTCGCGCACCCCGTCGGGGTCGGCGTCCGGGTCGACGACGATCCCCACCGTGCGGCCGTCCGCGGGCCACTCCCGACCCACCTGCGACAGGGCGGGACTCGGCGCCACGTCGGCGAGCGGCACGGTCGGCTCCGGCGTGGGCAACCCCAACCCGGTGGCGACCTGCGCGCAGAGCTCCGGATCGATGTTGGCCAGACACCGCAGCTGCCGTTCCCGGATCGCCTGGTGGTAGCACTTGCCGAGTTCGAACGTGTACGCGCGGACGATGTGCTCCTTCTCCACCGGCGACATGCTCAGCCAGAACAGGCGGGCCTGGCTGAAGTGGTCGTCGAACGAGGCCGGGTTCGCGCGTACCTTCGGGGCCTCCGCCACGGTGACCGGCACGTCGACGAACGCGCCCGCGTCGTCGCCGGCCGGGAACGGGTTCCCGCCGTCGAGCGAGTTCGGCCGGTACGGTGCCACCCCGGCGTGCACGGCGTGCTGGTGGAAGCCGTCCCGCAACATGTCGTTGACCGGGGCGTGCGGGCGGTTCACCGGGATCTGCGGGAAGTTCGGCCCGCCCAGCCGGGTGAGCTGCGTGTCGAGGTAGGAGAAGAGCCGGCCCTGCAACAGCGGGTCGTTGGTGACGTCGACGCCGGGTGGCAGGTGCCCCGGATGGAACGCGACCTGCTCGACCTCGGCGAAGAAGTTCGTCGGCGTCCGGTTGAGGACGAGGCGCCCGATCGGCTGCACCGGGGCGAACTCCTCCGGCACGAGCTTCGTGGGGTCGAGCAGGTCGATCCCGGCGAAGGTCTCCTCGGGCGTGTCGGGGAAGACCTGGATGCCGAGCTCCCACTCGGGGAACGCGCCCGCCTCGATGGCGTCGTAGAGGTCCCGGCGGTGGAAGTCCGGGTCGACGCCGCCCAGCAGCTGCGCCTCCTCCCAGGTGAGGGAGTGCACGCCGAGCTTCGGCTTCCAGTGGAACTTGGCCAGCGCCGTCTCCCCCGCGGCGTTGACCAGCCGGAAGGTGTGTACGCCGAAGCCCTCCATCATCCGGTACGAGCGGGGGATGCCCCGGTCGGACATGTTCCACATCGTGTGGTGCTGCGCCTCGGTGTGCAGCGAGACGAAGTCCCAGAAGGTGTCATGGGCGCTCTGGGCCTGCGGGATCTCCCGGTCGGGGTGCGGCTTGCCGGCGTGGATGATGTCGGGGAACTTGATCGCGTCCTGGATGAAGAAGACCGGGATGTTGTTGGCGACGAGGTCGAAGGTGCCCTCGTCGGTGTAGAACTTTGTGGCGAAACCGCGCGTGTCGCGGACCGTGTCGGCCGAGCCCCGCGAGCCGAGCACGGTGGAGAAGCGGACGAAGACCGGGGTCTCGCGGCCCTTGGCGAGGAAGCCCGCCTTCGTGACCCCCTCCGCGGTGCCGTAGCCGGTGAAGACGCCGTGCGCGCCGGTGCCGCGCGCGTGCACCACCCGCTCGGGGATGCGTTCGTGGTCGAAGTGCGTGATCTTCTCGCGGAGGTGGTGGTCCTGGAGCAGGACCGGGCCGCGTGGACCGGCCTTCAGGGAGTGGTCGGTGTCGCGCAGCCGGGCCCCCTGTGCGGTGGTCAGGTGGGCGCCCTGCTGGCCGTAGGCGGTCGACGGCGCGCCGGTCTCCGCGCCGGTGGGCGTCCGGGTCTGCGGGGCGCCCTGTTCCTTCTTCGGGGGCAACGGCTCGTGCGGTGTCGTCGGTTCGTCCACGCTCGGTGCGGCACTGCCGGGCGCACCGGGAACATCGGGCGTCAGGACGTCGGCCACCTTCTCCGCGGCGGACTCGACGGCGTTCCTGATCGCCTTGGCAGGCTTGCTGGAATCCATCTGGACGGTTCCTCCATGGCGCTGTCGGGTGCGGGCCCGATACGCCCTACCCCCACCGTGACCGGGCAAAACGGGCCAGATCGGCGATCGGTACTGTCGGTGGTCGGTCGTACGGTGAGCGGCACCGTCCCCCCACCGGATCCGACTCCGGATCCGCGAGGAACCAGGAGCTGCCATGACGACCCTGCCCAACCGGCCGCACACCGCGCTGCTCGTCATCGACGTCCAGAACGGGGTGGTGGCCAACGCGCACGAGCGCGACGCGGTGATCGCTAACATCAACGTCCTGGTCGACCGGGCCCGCGCCCAGGACGTGCCGGTGATCTGGGTGCAGCACTCCGACGACGAGCTGGTGCGCGGCAGCGAGAGCTGGGCCTACGTACCCGAGTTGGTCCAGCGTGACGGCGAGCCGCTGGTCCACAAGAACTACGGCGACTCGTTCGAGGCCACCGACCTGGAAGCGCTGCTCGCCGAGCGGGGCGTGGGGCGGCTGGTGGTGACGGGCGCCGCGACCGACGCGTGCATCCGGTCGACCCTGCACGGGGCCTTCGTCCGCGGCTACGACGTGACCCTGGTCGGCGACGCGCACACCACGGAGGATCTCAGCGCCTACGGGGCTCCGCCGCCGGCCCAGGTGATCGCGCACACGAACCTCTACTGGAAGTTCCAGAGCGCCCCCGGCCGCAGCGGCGGCACCGTAGACACCGCGGAGGTCGTCTTCGCGCCGACCCCCGTGGGCTGAGCGGCCGGGCGTGCCCCGTCGACCGCGGCCGACGGGGCACGACGAGGTTGCTGGCGGAGCGCGTCGCCCCCCGCTGCTGCCGGGGGCGACGCGCTCCGGGGTTCAGTGCCGCAGCAGCTGGGTGACCGCCCGGGTGAACTCCTCCGGCTGCTCGACGTGCGCGAAGTGGCCGCTCTGCTCCAGGACGGCCAGGTGCGAACCCTTGATGCCCTCGTGCAGCAGTTGCGCCCAGCGCGGGCCGCAGATGAAGTCGTGCGAGCCGACGATGACCACGGTCGGCGTGGTGATCTCGCCGAGCCGGTCCCGTACGTCGAACGGCACCGGGTCCTGCGCCGAGGCCGGTTCGGCCCAGGCCCGGACGGCGGCGGCGAGCGGGGCGAACTCCTCCCGGCGATCCCAGAAGTCCGCGAAGTAGACCGGAATGGCCTTTTGCAGGCCGTTGGTCAGCGTCTCGTCGTCGGTGGCGGTGACGGCCTGCTGGAACGCGGCCGGCACCGCGGCGGCCTCCGGGTTGTCCGGGTACCGCTGCGGGTAGGCGGTAAGCCCCTCCATCGCTACCCCCCAGAACTCGGCGCCGGTCACCGGGGAGGTGTCGTACAACGCGAGACCGGCGACCCGGCCGGGGTGCTCCAGGGCGTACCGCTGGACCACGAAACCGCCGTGCGAGTGCCCCAGCAGGTGCACCCGCGGTACGCCGAGGTGCTCGACGACGGCGGCCAGGAACCGGACGTAGGTGTCGAGCCGGTAGTCGTTCCGGTTCGACAGGCGCCCCGAGGCGCCGGTGCCGACCGGTTCGAGGTACACCATCGTGAAGTGCTCCTCCAGGCCCGGTGCGCGCAGGTACGCCCATTCGATGCCGGGGCCGCCGGAGTGCGCGACGCAGACGGGGCCGGTGCCCGCGACGTGGTAGACCTGCCGGACCCCGTCGACGGTGAACTCGTGCCGCCCCTGGGTGAGCGTGGCGGAAATGGTGGAATTCATGACTCTCCCGATCCGTGGCCCGCTCGGCGGTGGCGCCGAGGCGGGCGTTCGTACTGGTGCCGGAGACCAGATGCGTGGGCGGGCGGGAAAGTTCGCTCGGCGGGAGGATCTTTTTCAGGCGGCCGCGGGGCGCTGGTCCTGCCGTGGCGGAACCGGGTGGAACAGGGTCATCCGGCGTACCCGGCCCCCGTCGAGCACATGGAGCCAGAGCGCCCCCGGCGGGCAGTGCTCCGGGTCGTCCGGCGGGCTGATCAGGTCGGTCTCCCAGATCAGCAGGTCGTGGCTGGCCACGACGTTGCGCATGCGCTGACGTACCCCGTGCTCCAGATCCGTCGTCATGCCGTGGACGGCGAAGTCCCGGTCGCCCCGCAGGCCGACCTCGGGCACGAGCATCTCGGCGTCGGGCCACCAACTGTCGCGCACCACGCGTTCCCATTCGCCGCGCATCGCCGCGCCCAGCATGTCGCGACCCTCGCGCCACCGGGCGTCGGACGCGGCCGACGCGTCGGCGTGGGCCGCGTCGGCCGACGCGCGCAGCCCGTCGGCGAGCTTGCGGCGGGCGTGGCTGAGCCGGCTGCGGATCGTGCCGACGGGCACGCCGCACAGCTTCGCGATCTGCTCGTACGAGGAGGCGTCGCTGAAGTACCGGAGCAGGATGACCAGCCGGTCGGGCTCGGAGAGCCCGTCGATGGCGTGCCAGACCCAGTCGCGCAGCGCGCCGCGGTCCAGCGCCTCCTCGGGCGCGGGCGAGCCGCCGGGCAGGGCGAACCACTCCGGTTCGGCCACCGGCAGCGGACGTGCCGCGCGCAGCACCATCCGGCAGTTGTTGCGGACGATCGCCCGCAGCCAGGCGCCGACCGCCGCCGGATCGCGGACCTCACCGATGCGGCTGAGGGCGATCATCACGGCGTCCTGCACCGCGTCCTCCGCGTCCGGGCCGTAGCCGAGCAGGCTGACGGCCACGGCCCGCATCTGCGCCTCGTGCCGGGAGAGCAGCAGACCGAGCGCCGCGGCGTCGCCCGCCTGCGCGAGCCGGACCAGCGTGGTGTCGTCTTCGGCGCCGTTCATCGAGGTCTCCACCCCGCTTCCGTTCGCTCCGTCGTCGGTCGCGTTCGCGAACCTGTGGAGTATGCCCGGCCGGTTCGGCTTCACCCCGCCGTCCGCGACAGGAGTGTGTTCTTCCTCTCGGCCGAATGTGGAGGCCGAATACTTGCTCCCGCAAACAACTTGAGTGAAGATCCCAGAGTCACCCATCGATGCACTGGAGGGTTGTTATGCGACGAAACGGAGCAAGGATCGGGGCGGGTCTGGCGGCGTCCGCGATGATGGTCGTCGGGCTCGGTGTCGCGGCGTCGCCCGCCTCGGCTGCCCCGTCCGGCCTCACCTTCTACACCGCCAACTTCGGCGCCGAGGTTGCGCACGTCGACGCGCCGACAGGTGAGTGCACCCCGCTGCCGGCGGCCGCGGCGAGCCACGTCGGCTGGAGCGGCTTCAGTGACGTCGTCCTCTACCGCGCCGCCGACTGCACCGGCTACGCGACGAGCACCGGCACGCTGCGGACCTACGAGGCGGGCAGGTACCTGAGCTACCGCGCCTTCTGACCCCGTCGACGTCGACGGGCGGGCGTGCCTGCCCGTCGGCGTCCTCGCGGGCGGATCGACGCGAATCTGTTCACCGGATCTGTCATCGCCGTACAACCATGATTCAGAACGCTTGTCGAGGCTGCCTGTCGACACAGGAAACTCCTGGACTGAGGAGCGCTCGCTTTGACGGACAAGGATCTGGAGCAGGCGGAGTCCCGGCTCTCACGGCGGAAGCTGGTCAAGTACGCCGGCATCGGCGCGACGCTGGCCGCCGCCAGCCCGGTGGTGGGCTCCACCGCGGCCTTCGCCGACGAGGAGGAGGAGCGCGGCAAGAAGCCGGGCGACTCCCGCAACCGGGTTTGGCGAGCCGGTGACCACCACGTCCACTCCGAGTACAGCGGCGAGTTCGACACCTCGACGAATCCGCCCACCTTCCACAAGGGCGCCGACGCGGTCTACCCGATCGTGACCAACGCCATCATGGCCAAGAACTTCGGCCTCACCTGGGCGATGTGCACCGACCACGGTGGCCCCACCCACTCGAAGGTGAACCTGGAGCAGGCCTACCCCGACCTGCTGCTCTCCCGGAAGCTGGTGCCCGAGGTGCTCCAGTTCTGGGGCATGGAGTTCGATGCCCCGTCGCTCGACCACCACACGCTGATGATCCCCCGTCACGAGGACGAGGCGAAGCAGCTCTTCGAGCTGGAGAGCCGGTTCGCCAAGTTCGACGCCTTCCCCAGCGACCCGGGCCGCGACACCGAGGCCAAGATGATCGAGTTCCTCAAGGTCGCCCGGGGCATGCCGCTCAAGCCGATCGTGATCGCACACCATGCGTCCCGGTCCGCGCCCGGACTCGGCGTGTACGGCCAGGACACCCCGCGCGAGTTCCGTAACGGCAACAACGTCGCGCCGGACGTCTACATCGGCTTCGAGGGCGCGCCCGGACACCAGGCGGGTCCGCTCAGGGGTGGCGCTCGGGGTGGCTACGGCAACTACCCGACCCACGGCGGCTTCGACCAGATGACCGCCCGCGTCGGCGGTCTCTGGGACTCGCTGCTCGGCGAGGGGCGCCGCTGGTGGATCACCGCCACCTCCGACTCGCACGTGCACTGGACGCGCGGTGGCTCCGACTTCTGGCCGGGCGAGTACAGCAAGACGCACGTGCTGGCCCGGCAGGACTACGCCGACATCATGGACGGCCTGCGCAACGGCCGGATCTGGGTCGGTACCGGTGACCTGATCCGCAGCCTCGACGTCACCGCCCGCTGCCAGGGCCACCAGGCGGAGATGGGCGAGACCATCACGGTGAGCCGCCGGAACAGGCGCGACGTCGAGATCGAGATCCGGTTCCGGCCGCTGGACGGCGTGAACGCCAACGGCGACCGTCCGCAGGTCCGGCGGGTCGACCTCATCGTCGGCAGGATCACCGGCCCGAGCGCGGACGTGAACGCGGACACCAACCCGACGACCAAGGTCGTCGCCCGGTTCGGGCCCCGCGACTGGCGCCGGCAGGGTGCCGAGTACGTCATCCGGCACACCCTGCGCGACGTCGAGCAGGACATGTACGCCCGGGTGCGGGGGACCAGCACCGACGAGATGGAGCCGCTCGCCGACGGGCTCGAGAGCCCGTGGGACGACCTGTGGTTCTACTCGAACCCGGTCTTCGTCCGCGTCCGCTGACGCACGGGTCTCGTCGGCCTCGTGCGCCCGGGTGATTCCCGGCGCGCGGGGTCGGCGGGCCGCTGTGCTGCCACCCTGAGCGATCGGTGGCCGAGGGTCAGAGGCCGGGCGCGGTCCGGCGATCGCCGGCACCCGGCGTCGGGTCGGCCGCCGCGACCGTGAGCCGTACGCTCACCGGCTCGCCCACCTCGAGCCCCTCGGCCCTGCGTACCGAGGCGCGCACCGGGACGAGGTATCGCCCGTCCTTCGGGAAGAGGGAGGTGGCCCAGGTGGTCTCGCCGATCCGGGCGGTGACCGGGATCATGCCCCAGCCGTAGCTCACCGCCGAGGCCGCCTCGGCCAACTCGCGGCACTCGGCCACCGGAACGGTGACGAAGTGCCAGGGGGCGGGTCCCCGCCAGAACCACATCTCGCCACTGAACTCGAGCTCCATCGCCTCAGCCTAGGCTCGCGCGGCGGGAGCGTCCGGGTCGCCGGACGGACGGCGACCCGGACGCTCCGGCTCACGCCTCGGCGGTGTCCACCTGGACGCCGGGGCGGCCGCTCTCCACGACGAAGCTGGCGCGGGTGGAGACCGGCGCGCCCTGCTCGGTCACGAACGGCACGACCCGGTAGTCGGTACGCCACTGGCGGTGGTCCAGTTGGCACCGGACGTAGCCGCGCTTGGCGTTGTAGAACCGCATGTGCGGGTTGCTGGCGAGCCACTCGGTGCCGCGGCCGTCCATGTCGGCGCCGTCGCCGCCGGAAGTGATCGAGGTGCCGAGGAACTCGACCCCGACGGTCCGGGACGACTGGTCGTCGAAGTTCTGCTTGAGATCCGCGACCATGCTGCAGTGGGCGTCGCCGGTGACGACGACCATGTTGCGCACGCCGCGCTCCACCACACCGTCGAAGAGGCGCTGCCGGGCCGCCGGGTAGCCGCTCCAGTTGTCGTCGGAGAGCGTCTTGCCGGGGCCCGGGTCCCGGTCGGCCTCGGCGATGACGGTCTGGTTGCCGAGCACGTTCCAGCGGGCCCGCGAGGCGGAGAGGCCGTCGAGCAGCCACTTCTCCTGCGCGTTGCCGAGCATCGTCCGCGACGGGTCGTCCGAGCCGGTCGGCACCTGGTCGGAGCGGTACTGCCGCCCGTCCAGGATGTTGAACTCGGCGAGGTTGCCGTACCTGAGCCGGCGGTAGAGCCGCATGTCCCGGCCGTGCGGGATGCTGATCCGGCGCAGCGGCATGTGCTCGTAGTACGCCTGGTAGGCGGCGGCGCGGCGGCGGAGGAAGTCCTCCGGCGACTGCGCGGCATCCTCCGAGGTCCCGTCGGCGTAGTTGTTCTCCACCTCGTGGTCGTCCCAGGTGACCGCCCAGGGGAACCGGGCGTGCGCGAGCTGCAGGTCCGCGTCGGTCTTGTACTGGGCGTGGCGGATGCGGTAGTCGGTCAGCGAGAAGATCTCGGCGGCGGGCAGGTGCGCGCGGCCGATGGTGCCGGCGGCCGGCCCCTCGTAGATGTAGTCGCCGAGGTGCAGCACCAGGTCGAGGTCCTCCTCGGCCAGGTGCCGATAGGCCGTGAAGTACCCGGCCGGCAGGTTCTGGCACGACACGAAGCCGAAGGAGAGCCGCCGCCGGTCCGCGCCGTACGCGGGCGCCGTGCGGGTCCGTCCCACCGGGCTGAGCTGGTTGCCCACCCGGAACCGGTAGTAGTACTCCCGGTCCGGGCGCAGCCGGCCGACCTCGACGTGCACCGAGTGGCCGAGCTCCGGCGTGGCCCGCTCCACCCCGGCGCGGACCACCCGGCGGAAGCGCTCGTCCTCGGCGACCTGCCAGGTGACCGGGACGACCCGTCGCGGCATGCCGCCGAGGCCGTCGACGGCGAGCGGGTCCGGCGCGAGCCGGGTCCAGAGGACGACCCCGTCGGGCAGCGGGTCGCCGGAGGCGACGCCGAGCGTGAACGGGTTGTCGGCGAACGAGGGGTCGGCCCACGCGGGCGCCGCTGAGAAGCCGGCGATGGCGGCGGCCACCCCTGCTCCGGCGGCGCCGGTCAACCCGAGGAAGGCGCGCCGATGGAGATTGGGCATGTGACGGTCCCTTCAGGACTGTGGAGAGAACTGTCGGAACCGATTCTTTTGCTGAAGATTGCTGCCAGATGGCGGCGCGGGGACGGTCGGCGTACGTCTCGGCGCACATCGGGCTCGCGGGCCCGACCACTCGGGACGCGAGCCACCGGCCGCCCCGGTCCGCCCGAGTCGAGTTAACGATTTCCCGGCCGTCGCCGGCGATCGATGCCTTGGGCTCGGCGCGCTTCACCAGCCCCAACGCCGTCCGCACGGCGCGCCGGCGGTCGGTTGCGGGGGAGGGACCTTCGGAGTTCGCTCTTGATTCGGAAATCGATTGCTGGAACAGTGGCGCCATGAAGGTCGCGACGGTCCTGGGCGTCGATATCGGCACCTCGAGCAGCAAGGGCGTCCTCGTGGACGCCGAGGGTCGGGTCGTCCGCTCGGCCAGCCGGTCGCACGAGGTGAGCCGTCCCCGACCCGGTTGGGTGGAGATGGACGCCGACATCTGGTGGCAGGAGTTCGTCTCGCTCAGCCGTGAGCTGCTCGCCCCCGGCGACGCGCGGGTCGTGGCCGTCGGGGTGAGCGGCATGGGCCCGTGCGTGCTGCTCACCGACGCCGCCGACGTCCCGCTGCGTCCGGCCATCCTGTACGGCGTCGACACCCGGTCGACCACCCAGATCGCCCGCCTCAACGACCGGCTCGGCGCGGAGGAGATCCTGCGTCGCTGCGGCTCCGCGCTCTCCAGTCAGGCGGCGGGGGCGAAGGTCGCCTGGGTGGCCGAGAACGAGCCCGAGCTCTTCCGGCGGGCCCGGCGTCTCTTCATGCCCAGCTCGTGGCTCGTCATGCGGCTCACCGGCCGGTACGTGCTCGACCAGCACTCGGCGAGCCAGTGCACGCCGCTCTACGACACCGAGAACGAGCAGTGGTACGCGCCCTGGGCCGCGGAGATCGCTCCCGACCTGACCCTGCCACCACTGGGCTGGCCCGGCGAGGTGGCCGGGGTCGTGACGGAGCACGCCGCTGCGGAGACAAGCCTGCCGGCGGGCGTCCCGGTCGTCACCGGCACCATCGACGCCTGGTCGGAGGCGATCAGCGTCGGCGCTCAGGGCGTCGGCGACCTGATGCTGATGTACGGCACCACGATGTTCCTGGTCCACACGGTCGCGGCCCCCCTCACGAACCCGTCGCTCTGGGGAACCGTGGGGGCGCTGCCCGGCACCCGTAACCTCGCCGGCGGCCTGGCCACCTCCGGCGCGATCACGTCATGGCTGCGCGAGCTGTTCGGCTCGCCCGACTACCCCGAGCTGCTCCGGCTCGCCGAGAGCTCCGGGCCGGGCGCGCGAGGGCTGCTCATGCTGCCCTACTTCGCCGGCGAGCGCACCCCCATCCTGGATCCGGACGCGCGCGGCGTCCTCGCCGGCCTCACCGTCTCGCACACCCGCGGTGACCTGTACCGGGCGGCGCTCGAGGCGACAGGTCTCGGGGTGCGGCACAACATCGAGACGATCGAGGCCAGCGGCGGCGACATCCGGCGCGTCGTCGCGGTCGGCGGCGGCACCCAGGGTGGCCTCTGGACCCAGATCGTCTCGGACGTCACCGGGCGCGACCAGGTGATCCCGTCGCAGACGATCGGCGCGAGCTACGGCGCGGCCTTCCTCGCCGCCCGGACGAGGTGGGACGTCGCGATCGAGACCTGGAACCCCGTCAAGGAGATCCGGACGCCCCGGCGCGAGCTCGCCGCCGACTACGACGAGCTCTACGGGCTCTACCGCGAGCTGTACACGAGTTCCAAGCGGGTAGCGCACGCGCTCGCTGCACGTCAGGTCCGTCTCCTGGCCGCCGCTCCGCCGGAGGCCAGCGACAACCGAGGCACCGAAGGAGTCGCCCCATGACCAGTTACCAGCTGCCCCTGTTGGCCGATCCGCCGTCGGCGGCGCCCGGCACCGTCTACACAGTGGCCAGCGGCGATCTCCGGCCCAGCGCGAACATCACCTGCTGGCCCACCCAGCAGCAGCTGGAGACCGACCTCGCGGCGGCCGTCAACGCGCTCGGCTGGAAGGTGGAGCGCGGCCATGCGTTCGACCGGGAGAAGGGGCACGGCTTCATCGACAGCCAGCGCGCCGGCATCGAGGTCTTCAAGCGGCTTCCCGTGGACGCGCCGCTGATCGTGGTCGAGGCGGTCTGGCAGTACAGCCACCACGTGCTCGCCGGCCTGCGCAGTCACCGCGGTCCGATCCTCGTCGTGGCCAACTGGAGTGGTGAGTTCCCCGGGCTGGTGGGTCTGCTCAACCTGACGGCGAGCCTCACCAAGGCGGGCGTGAAGCACTCGGCGTTGTGGAGCGAGGACTTCACCGACGAGTGGGCGGTCGAGGGGCTGCGTACCTGGCTGGAGACCGGCGAGCTCCGCCACGACACCAGCCACGTACGGGATCTGCCCGCCCTGCCCGACGACGCGGAGGTGGAACTCGGCCGGGCCCTGGCGACCCAGCTGGCCCGGGAGAAGGCGATCATCGGCGTCTTCGACGAGGGCTGCATGGGGATGTACAACGCGATCTTCGACGACGAGCTGATCAACCCGCTCGGCATCTACAAGGAGCGGCTGTCGCAGAGCGCGCTGGTCGCGGAGATGGCGCGGGTCCCCGACGAGGAGGCCCACGCGGTCCGCCGCTGGCTGGACGAGGCCGGGATGACCTTCCACACCGGCAGCGACGAGGCCACCGAACTCACCGACGCCCAGCTGACGAGCCAGTTCAAGATGTACATCGCGGCCCTGCGCATCGCCGACGACTTCGGCCTGGACGCGGTCGGCATCCAGTACCAGCAGGGCCTGAAGGACACCGTTCCGGCCAGCGACCTCGCCGAGGGGCTGCTGAACAACGTGCAGCGCCCGCCGGTGCTCAGCCGCGACGGCAGCCGGGAGCTCTACGCGGGGGCGCCGCTGCCGCACTTCAACGAGGTCGACGAGGGCGTGGCCGTGGACTCCCTGGTCACCAACCGGATCTGGACGGCCATGGGTCTCGACCCGGCGACGACCCTGCACGACATCCGCTGGGGCGAGCGGTACGGCGACGACTTCGTCTGGGTGTTCGAGATCTCCGGCTCGGTGCCGGCCTCGCACAACGGCGGGTACGACAAGTCGTACAGCATGCGGCAGCCGCCGATGTTCTTCCCCCTCGGCGGCGGCACGCTGAGCGGCGTCTCGAAGCCGGGTGAGATCGTCTGGTCGCGGGTGTTCATCATGGACGGCGCGCTCCATGTCGACCTGGGCCGGGGGACCGTCGTCGAGTTGCCCGAGGAGGAGACCCGGCGCCGCCTGGAGTCCACCAACCCGCAGTGGCCGATCATGCACGCCGTACTGCACGGGGTGGGCCGTGACCAGTTGATGGCCCGCCACAAGGCCAACCACGCCAATGTCGCGTACGCGCCGGACGGGGAGACCGCCGACCGGGCGCTGCGGGTGAAGGCCGCCATGTTCGCCGAACTCGGCCTCCACGTGCACCTCTGTGGCGAGGTCGACCTGTAGCGCCTGGGCCACCGCCGGCAGCGGTGGCCGGCCGATGACGGGGCGGGGGGCCTGATGCACTGGGGGCAGG
>NZ_SMKG01000430.1 GCF_004348525.1 Micromonospora sp. 15K316
GGGTGTGGGGTTCGGGCTGGCTGACCTTCCGCCCCGGCGCCGTAGGCAAGGCAGACCCTGGCCGGCACGACACACCCCGCCCCCGGCCGTCGTCGTCCAAGAATCGCCACGGGTGCTCTCGGCCCGACCATCGTGCGCCCGGCCGTAGTAACCGTCGAGCGCGTCACGCTGCCGCCTGGGCGACTCTCCCTCATCGGCCCCGCGGTGCCCCTGCCAGCTATCGCCGGCTGCGTCGAGCCGCAGCGACGGTTGGCGCCGCACGCGCACTTCGCCATCCGGGGCACCATTCCCCGGACGGTGCTGCGGCAGGTTGCGGCCGCCACCTATCACCAGGTGTGGTGGCCCCCTGCCGACGAGCAGGTCTATGCGCTGGATCGGCCGCCGGTGTGGGACAACAACGCGGCCGCCTGGGTAGACCCCGACACTGGCGAACCGCTGACCACCTGGGCTGACGCCCTGGACGCCCTCAACCTGCAAGCCGACCCCGAACCCGTCCACGTCGTCCGCTTCGGCCGGCAAGTCCACGCCGGAGGCGTCACCCCCGGCACCGTGCACGCCGAACGATCGATCGGCTACATCACGAAATACATCACCAAGAGCGCTGCCGATTGCCACAAGGCAGAGACGGACCGGCAGCGTGACCACCTCGAACGGCTCTGGCAGGAACTTCGGATCACGCCGTGCTCCGAGCGGTGCGCCAACTGGCTGCTCTACGGCATCCAACCAAAGAAGGCACACGGCAGGCTCCAAGCGGGCCGCTGCAAGGGCAAGGTGCACCAGCGGGCAACGCTCGGCATCGGCGGGTGCCGCATCCTCCTCTCACGTGACTAGTCCGGCAAAACCCTCGCCGACCACCGCGCCGACGCCCGCGCCTGGGTCCGCCGACTCCTCGGCGTCAGCGCCGGCGCCGAGGAAGCCGACCCCGTCGACCAGGACCACGCACCCGCCTACGCCTGGGAGATAGCCCGCCCGGACGACCCCGACA
>NZ_SMKG01000431.1 GCF_004348525.1 Micromonospora sp. 15K316
GGGTCGGGGGTGTCCGGACTCACCCGATGATCCTCTCAGGCCGACGAACGGGCGGGGGCGCCGGTGGCGGCAGACTCCCTCACCGGGCGAACGGCTCCAGCATGACCGAAGCGGCCCGCAACCAGGCGTGGCGGGTCTCCGGCTGGAGCTGGGCGTACTCGATCGAGGAGCCGGTCTCCAGCGCCGGGTCGTACGGCACCACCGCGACGGCGCGGGTCCGGCTGGCGAAGTGCCGCTCCAGGTCGTCCTGCAGCGGCGAACGACCCGGAGTCGGGCAGGAGATGAGGGTCACCGCGTTCTCCGCCAGCTCGCCCATGCCCACCTCGTGCAGCAGGTCGAGCATCCAGTCCGCGCTGAACGCGGCGTCCTCACGCGGCACGGTGGTGACCACGAGCTGGTCGGCGGCCTGCATCACGGTGCGCCAGTTGGGGCTCTCCACGTTGTTGCCGGTGTCCACACAGACCACCTCGTGGGTGCGGCGGAGCAGCTCCAGCACCCGCTTCACGGTGAACTGGTCGAGCCGCTGGGCGAAGCGCGGGCTCTCCTCCCCGGCCAGCACGTCGTACGAGCCGTCGGAGGCGTGCCGTAGGTAGTCGTCGAGGCGGTCGAGCAGCGTCTCCCCCTCGAGGATCTCGATCTGCGCGAGCTCGGTGATCAGGTGCCGGATGGTCCGGGCGTGACGGGCGCTGCCGGCGCGCAGACCCAGCGTGCCGCGCAGCTCGTTGTCGTCCCAGGCGAGCACGCCGCGCCCGCGCACGCTGCCGATGGTCGCCGCGCCGAGCACGGTGGCCGTCGTCTTGTGCACCCCGCCCTTGGGGTTGGCGAAGGCGAGCACCCGGGGCGAGCCGAGTTCCCGGCGCAGCACCGCCCGGGCCCGCTCCACCTCCGGGTCGGGGGCCGGCGGGCGCCGCTCGGCCCGCGCCGGGTAGCCCCGGTCGGCGACCGGTGGCGGCGCGATGGCCGGGGCCACGGCC
>NZ_SMKG01000432.1 GCF_004348525.1 Micromonospora sp. 15K316
GGGCGGGCCGTCGGGCGAGCAGGTCACCCAGATCGAGCCGAGCGCGTCGGCCGGCAGCAGTCGGCCCCGGTCGGGCGCCACCATCAGCCCGACCACCGGCACCAGCACGTCCTGCCCGACCCACTCGGCCAGCTTCCGCGCGGCGGGAACCGGCTGGACGGAGTCGGCGTACGCGCCCGTCGCGACGACCCGGACCGCGCCCGCGCTGCCGCCGAGGTGCTCGATCAGCAGATCCGGCAGGAGCTCGAAGAAGTCCGTACGGCCCGTCACCGTCGGCGCGCTCACCACCGCGCTCTGCCCGGCCTCCACCGGCAGCGCCGCGGCCAGCGCGACGAACGGTTCACGGGCGTCCGCCCCGGTGCGCAGCACCAGCGCGTCACCGACGGCCTCCACGGTGACGCCGGTCGTCGGCGGCGGATCGGTCCAGCCCGGGGGCATGGGGCGGATCACCTCGCTTTCGACGGACGGGACGGACGGAGTGGGTCGAGGTCGCGGGTCAGCCCGCTTTCGCCGTGCCCGTCTGCCAGAGCGTCCGGCCGTTGCGCGAGATCGTGACGTTCCCGTCGTTCTGCAGCACGAGGATGGCGCCGTTGTTCCCGTCGGTGCGGGTGCTCCAGATCGTGGCCATGCTCCGCGAGTAGAGCACCAGATTGCCGTCGTCCTGGAAGACCAGTTGGTCCGCGCCCCTGCCACCGGTCTGCGCGCTCCACACCCGGCGGCCCTGATCGGAGAGGACCAGGTTGCCATCGGAGGTGAGGGAGAAGGTCAGCCGGTTGGTGCGCCACGATCCACCGGGGCGCAGCACCGAGGTGCCGTTGACCACCCGGGTCTGCCACTGCGGCTTCGCCGGGGGCTTCGCG
Organism: Micromonospora sp. 15K316; assembly: GCF_004348525.1. Taxonomy (GTDB): domain Bacteria; phylum Actinomycetota; class Actinomycetes; order Mycobacteriales; family Micromonosporaceae; genus Micromonospora. The sequence continues at coordinate 861 of NZ_SMKG01000432.1, forward strand.
GGAGGCGCCGTCCGGCTCGGCGACGGCGGCGTGGTCGAACCGGTGCCCGGCTTGGTGGTGGGCCGAGGTTTGTGCGGTGCCCGGGGCGGGGTCGGGG
>NZ_SMKG01000433.1 GCF_004348525.1 Micromonospora sp. 15K316
GAGACAGCCGCACCACTGTCCGGGTCACCCGGACCGGCCGGCTATCCCCCGCCCGGTGGCTATCCGCCGCCCGGCGGTGGCCAACCCCCGTCGGGCGGCTATCCCCCACCGGGCGGTTACCCGCCGGGTGCCGGATATCCGACCGGAGGCGGCTACGGCCCACCGGCCGGCTACGCCGGCAACGAGGACAAGACGTGGGCGCTGGTCGCCCACTTCGGCGGGGCGCTCGGCGCGCTGATCAGCTTCGGGCCGCTCGGCTTCGTCGCCCCGCTCATCGCCTACCTGGTACGCGGGCAGCAGTCCCCCGCCGTACGGGCGCACGCGCTCGCGGCGCTCAACTTCCAGATCCTCTGGTCCGGCATCGCCTTCGTGCTGCTCTTCGTCAGCTGGTGCCTGCTCTTCCTGCCCAGCGTGGCCGTCGTCGTGATCCAGATCGCGTTCGGCGTGATCGCCGGCATGAAGGCGAACGAGGGCGCCGCCTACCGCTACCCGATGTCCGCGAGCTTCATCAAGTGACCCCGGCCGGCCGACGTCCCGGTCGGCCGGCGCGCGCCACCTCCGGGCCCGGCCGGATGCCGTTCGGGCCCGGGTCTACGGCAGCAGGTCCCGGACGACGGCGTCGGCGAGCAGCCGGCCGCGCAGGGTCAGTACGGCGCGGCCGGCCGCGTAGCCGTCCGCGGCGAGCAGACCGGCGGCGAGCGCCCGCTCGGCGCGGGCCCGCCCCGGGTCGTCCAGCACGTCGAGCGGCAGCCCGGTGGCGAGGCGCAGCCGCAGCATCACGTCCTCCATGTGCGCCTCGTCGGCGCTGAGCACCTCCCGGGCCAGCCCGGGCGACCGCCCCTCGGCGAGGCGCTGGGCGTACGCCGACGGGTGCTTGACGTTCCACCAGCGCACCCCGCCGACGTGGCTGTGCGCCCCCGGCCCGAGCCCCCACCAGTC
>NZ_SMKG01000434.1 GCF_004348525.1 Micromonospora sp. 15K316
GGTTCGGTGCGGGCGGCGGTGGAGGAGGGGTCAGCGGAGGCGCGGTCCCTGTGGTCCGGTGCGGGTACGCCCGGCAGGGGCGTGTCGTCGTCCGTGATGGCGGCCCGGTCGACGGCGGCCGGCGGGGCGGAGTCCGGCACGGGAGCCGGGTCCGGCCGGGCGGGCGTGGCCGGGCTGTCCTCCCAGTTCGCCGGCGCCCACGGGTTTGGGCCGTCCGGTCGGGCCGGCGCGGACGGCGCCGCGTCAGCGTGCCCGGCCGCCGAGGCGGATGCCGGAGCCTCGACCGAGGTGGCCGCCGGTGGGGCCGCGTCGACCGGCTCGGTGGCCGCGGATTGCGACTCGTCGACCGCCTGAACGGGCGACGGTGCCGCCGGAGGCGCGACGGTCGCGGTCGGCGGCGGCGACGTCTCGACGTGGCCGGGCGCCGACGGCGCGACCGCAGCCTCGGCCCGCGCCGGCGCGTCCTCGGCCTGCTCCGGCCGCCCGGTGGCCGTCACCGGCTCGGGCTCGTCCGCCGTCGGGCGGGCGGGACGGAACCAGGCCTCGGCGCCCCCGGTGGGCTGAGGTTCCGGCCGGTACGCGGGAGCGGGTGGATCCGACGGGGGCGGTGGGACGTAGACGCGCGGTACGCCGGGTGCCGGGGGCAGCGTCGGCGCTGCCGTGCTGTGCGGACCGGCCGTGACTCCTCCGGCTGGGCCACGTCCGGCGTCGGTCGCCCGCTGGTCGGACACGGGTTGGCCGTCGTCGCTTTCGGTGCCGGGACGGACCCGGTCCGGCGGTCGGTCGCGGGTCGCGTCAGGAGCCGCGTCGGACGGTCCCTCACGGTGCGGCGGCGGCTCGTCCATCGGCCGGCGGATCGGCGTCTCGGACGGCGTGGCGGACCCGGGTGCGGGTGACCCGGGCGTGGTCGACGTGGGTGGGACGGGCC
>NZ_SMKG01000435.1 GCF_004348525.1 Micromonospora sp. 15K316
CCGCCGCTCCGGCCGACTGAGCGCCGTACCCCCCGCCCCGAAGCGAGCCCGCCGCCGTCCACCGCGCCGCCGACACACCCCTGCCGTCTACCGGCGGCGCCGGGTGCTCGCCGCGCTGCTGCTGCTCAACGGTGTCGAACTGATCGGCGTCCTGGTGGTCGGCCCCGGATTCTGGATCAGCTTCTCGGTCACCGGCACACTGCTCGTCGCGTACGTGGCGCACCTGCGGCAGCGGGCCGTCGCCGACCAGCGCCGGCGGCGGGCGCGGGCCCGGGAAGCCGCGTGGCTGGCCGCCCGCCAGGCGGAGGTACGGCGCGAGCAGGCCCGCCGTGCGGCGGCCCGACGCGAGGCGCAACGGCGGCTCGCCGCGCAGCGCGAAGTGGTACGCCGGGCCGCCATGGGCCTGGACCGACCGGCCGACCTGCCGCCCGCCGCGAGTGGCGGCTCGGTCTCCTACCGGCGCGCCGGTGGCCTCCGTGGCCGCGCCTACGAGGCCGGCCGCGGCTCCCACACCGCCTGACCACCGGCGCGTCCGCGTCCGGCCCAGGGCTCGTCCGGCCTCCGGCCTGCTGGGTCCCCGGGCGTGTGCGGTCCTCGGGCTTGTTCGGTCCCTGGTCGGTTTGGTCCCTGGGTCTGTTCGGTCCCCGGGTCTTGGCCGGGCGCGCCCGATCCCGGCCTACCTGACCTTTCTTGCCAAATCGGCTCGCCGGGTGCCGGGGTGTGCGGCCGGTGGGGCATCCCGGGGCGCGGGGGCCGCATGGTCAACTCGAGGTCATTGAAGTCGGGGTATCCGTCGCGCCGGACACCCCGACATCATGGAAGTCGAGTCGATCATCTGGAGGGGCCGGGTTCGCCGCGTCTGGTTCCTGGTGATGTGGTGCTTTTGTCGAGGGCGGCGGCCAGGTGATCG
>NZ_SMKG01000436.1 GCF_004348525.1 Micromonospora sp. 15K316
CTTGATCTTTAACCTCCGAGGTTACTGTCGGGGCCCCGGCCGATCACGGAAACAGCCCTTGGTCGATGATCTTCTTGTCTAGGGAAGAACATCAATAACCAAGGGCTGTTCTGGTGATCAGTGTGCATGACCGTGGTCCGGCTGATGCCGTCGGGGAGTTGGCGGGGTTCCGGCGAGAGTTCTACGACTGCTTGACCGCTCGGGCTGACGCCTTGTTCGACCTGACGGACGCGGTGTTGTGCGCCGACGGGCCGGTCCGGTCGTTGGTGGAGTTGTCGCTGGTGGGTGAGCATCGGCGGGGTCACGGGGCGTTGTATGACGCCGTCGCCTGCGGTCGTCTGGACATCGACCGGCTACGCACGGCCCTCGCGGCGGTGCCGTTGCCGCGGGCGGCTGACGGGCGTCTGGTCCTGGCGGTCGACATCACCTGCTGGTTGCGGCCGGACGCGCACACCTCGCCGCAGCGGATCCTGTGTCACACCTACGGCCGCGGCAAGGACCAGACCATCATGGTCCCTGGCTGGCCGTATTCGATGGTCGTGGCGTTGGAGTCGGGCCGTAGTTCGTGGACCGCGCCGTTGGAGGCGGTGCGGTTGGCGCCTGGCGATGACGCGGCGGCAGTCACTGCCGGGCAGCTGCGGGACATCGTGGGGCGGCTGATCGCGGCCGGCCAGTGGCAGGCCGGTGATTCGACCATCCTGGTGGTGGCTGACGCCGGCTATGACGCACCCCGGCTGGCGTTCCTCCTGCGTGATCTGCCCGTGCAGGTCCTCGCCCGGATGCGCTCGGACCGGGTCCTGCGCCGGGCTGTGCCGCCTCGGCAGCCGGGGGTAGTCGGCCGTCCACCCCGCCACGGCGGTGAGTTCGTCTTCGGTGATCCCGCCACCTGGGGTGAACCGG
>NZ_SMKG01000437.1 GCF_004348525.1 Micromonospora sp. 15K316
CGCCCCCTCCGCCGTCCAGGCCCGGCCCGACGGCGAGGAGCGAATCGGGTTGACAGCCTCGCCGCCTCCGTCGCCTACTGGCCACCGGGCGCGCGGCCGGCGCGGGCCCTACCGGCGGCAGGCGAAGGACGACGTGGAACCGACCGACACCCTCGACTGGGGTGAACTCGACGAGCAGCACCTCGCCGCGCTGACCGGGCTGGCCGAGGCCTGTCTGGCGGCCGACGGCGGCCTGCCGCTCTTCACCACGCCACCGCTGCTGCGCGCGCGGCTGCTCCAGACGTACACGCTCGGCGCCTGGCACGACGGTCTGCTCGTCGCCGCCGCCGGGGTCGGGAACACGGCGCCGCCCGGTGCCGGCGCGGGACCGGCCACCGTGACCGGTCTGGTGCACCCGGACCGGCGTGGGCAGGGGCTCGGCACCCGCCTGGTCGGCTGGGCGGCCGAGCGGGCCGGCGACGCCGACCTGCTGCTGACCACCGAGACCTGGAGCGTCGACGCGGACCGCCTCCTCATGGCCCACGGCTTCCACCGGACCTTCGCCGAGGCGGTGCTGCGGCACGACCTGGCCGCCCCGCCGGCCGTGACCCCGCCGGACGCGGTGCGGACCGAGCCGGTGACCGCCGGGATCGGCGCGGAGCTCTTCGCCACGTACTGCGCGGCGTTCGCCGGCCGGCCGGGCTTCGTGACGCCCGACGCCGACGAGTGGCTGGGGGAGCTGCGGGACGACGACGAGTACCGGCCGGACCTGTCCCTGCTGGCCCGTGCGCCGGACGGGCAGCCCGTCGGCTTCGTGAACGTCATCGGCACCTGGGTCGACCAGGTCGGCGTGGTGCCGGCGTGGCGGGGGCGGCGGG
>NZ_SMKG01000438.1 GCF_004348525.1 Micromonospora sp. 15K316
GCCACCACCCGCCCCACCCGGGGCCTGCTCTGGGTGCTCGGCGCGGCGGCGCTCGCCGTGATCGTGCTGCTCGGTGTGCAGACATCCGGGCTGCTCCCCAACTTCCGCAACCCGTTCGCCGAGGAGACGACGGACCGCAGCCAGCCGACGCTGCTGAAGTCGATTCAGGACCTCAGCCGCTACGTGGCCGCCGAGGGCAACTTCCAGGTGGTGGTCGACCTCCAGAAGGACCGCCAGTACGTGCCGGACTTCCTGCTCAACGAGCGCACCCTCTTCGTCGGGGCGGGCAGCGTCGAGGCGTACGTGGACTTCTCGAAGATCGCCGACGGCGCGATCGTCGAGTCGGCCGACGGCAAGTCGGTGGAGATCAAGCTGCCCGCGCCGCAGCTCGGCGAGACCAACCTGGACCTGGAGAAGAGCTACGTCTTCGCCGAGAAGCGTGGCCTGCTCAACCGGCTGGGCGACGTGTTCGGCGGGGATCCGAACCGGCAACAGGAGGTCTACCGCCTCGCCGAGGAGCGGATCACCGCCGCCGCCCGGGACAGCGGGCTCGGCGCCCGGGCGGAGGAGAACACCCGCAAGATGCTGGAGGGGCTGCTCGGCTCGCTCGGCTACGAGCGGGTCACGATCACCTACGTCGCTCCCTGACACCTACGTGGCTCCCTAACCGCAAAGCCCAACGGCGCCCGTCCCGCCCCCGGGGCGGGCGCTGTGTGCCTGCGGGGCGCGGGCCAAGATCTGCGCAATTTCCGGGAAGTTGCTGCTTGCAGCTGGGGGAAGGCGACAACTTCCCGGAAATTGCTCGGCCGCGTGGGGCGGGGCCGGCCGCCGGGCCGGGCCTGGGGCCGGGCC
>NZ_SMKG01000439.1 GCF_004348525.1 Micromonospora sp. 15K316
CTTCTGGTCAGGTCGGCGTGGTCCCGCCGTCCTCGCCCGCCCAGCCGCGGGACGCCTCCGGTTCCCGCTCGCCCTTGTCCTCGCCCGTGACCACCTCGCGGTCCACCGCCGTCCGGTCGTGCTCGTCGGCGAAGTCCGGCTCGGGCAGGCTGTCCATGCCCGCCGGGGGCTGACCCAGGGCCGGGACCCGCTCGTGGTGCTCCTCGTTTGACATCTCGTTCTCCTCTCGCCGGGGGGCGGGGCGGTCTCAGGTGGGTCTCAGGTGACCGAGCCGCCGAGCAGGTCGGCCGCCTCGTCGACCGAGTACTCCCCCTCGGGCAGCGCGCAGATCCGGGTGAGCCAGTGGGCGGGCAGCTCGGCCGCCACGGCACGCCGGTAGATGTCCGCCTGGCTGACCCGCTCCTGGCCGTGGTACAGGTCTTCGAGCAGGTCGTCGAGGCGCCGAGTGTCCGGTTCGTCGGTCACGGGTACGTCGTCGGTCACGGCGATCAGCTACCCGTGCCGGAAACGGTCAAACGTCACCCGCCCGAGCCGCCGTCGGACCGAGAGACAGCGGCGCCCCGGCCGGATGACCGGGGCGCCGCTGGGTGTCGGTGTGCAGGTCGCCTCTCGGCGAGTGGCTCGACGCGGCTCCAGCCGGACGGTATTCCGCGAAGGCAATTGGGTGAGGCCCGGGGACACTGGACACACCGACACCCCACACAACCACGGCACCCCCACGACTCTTCCGCGCCGCGCTGTGCCCTACGCCACACCCCGCACGACCTCGTTGATCAAGAGCTTCGCGTCAGATCCGCGCGCCCGGGTGACGCGGAGCTATTGATCACGTGGAGGTCAGGCGGGGGT
>NZ_SMKG01000043.1 GCF_004348525.1 Micromonospora sp. 15K316
CCCGTACCCGCCCGGAGGTGGAGGCGTTGCACCGGAAGCGGCTCGCGGTGGCGCGGCGGGTGCCGGGGCTCGGCTTCTGGGCGGGCCTCTCGACGGGGAGTTCGTCGGCTGGTGGATCCTCGAGCCGCCGGAGCGCGCCGACCAGGGCCCGGTGGCGGGTCAGGCCGAGCTGGGCTACCGGCTCCTGCGCCGGTACTGGCGCCGGGGGTTGGCCAGCGAGGGAGCCCGCGAACTGGTCCGGCACGGCTTCGCGGAGCTGGGCCTGAACCGGATCTTCGCCGAGACGATGACGGTGAACGAGGGCTCGCGCGCCACGATGGCCTCGGTCGGACTGCGCTACGTCCGGACCTTCCATCTGGACTTCGACGATCCGCTGCCCGGCACGGAGCTCGGTGAGGTCGAGTACGCGATCACCCGGGACGAGTGGCTCGCCGCCCGCTCGACCGAGGCCGCACGCAGCTGACCCGGGTCGCGTGGCGGAGGCCGGACCGCGTGCCGGATCAGGCGTGGTCGTTCGGCGCGGGGCCGACGCCGACGTGCAGCCGGTAGATCCAGACCGGGTAGTCCACCCGGTTCACGCCCCCGGAGAGGCCCGGCGTGCGGTGCAGCTGCGCTGCGGGCAGCCAGAGGTCGCCCCCGGAGTCGACCCACATGGCGTCCACCCAGGCCAGGCGGGGGTCCGCGACGAGCGTCGCCACCGCACGCTCCGGGGTGATGGTGAGCACCCGCCGCCGCTCGGCGTCGCTGAGGTAGATCGTGCCGGCCGCGTCGATGGCGGTGCCACCGGTGGTCGGGGTGTCGAGCCACGGCTCGACGTACCCGGACACGGTGGCGGGGTCGAGCGCCGGGTCGTCGAGCCAGCGGGTCTCGATGCGGGACAGGCCGCCTGAGGCGGGCTGGTAGTACAGGTGGCGTCCGTCAGGTGACACCTCCAGTTGGTCCGCGTGCAGGACGATCTCGTCGCCGGCGGCGTCGTGCAGCACCTCCCCGTCGGCGACCAGTCGCCGCCCGACCGTGCTGGGGTGCCCGTCCAGCACTCGACGGGCCCGCCCGGACGTGAGATCGAGCACGATCAGGCCGGGCGAGCCCGCGTCGGTGAGGTAGGCGGTCGAGCCGTTGAACCGCACGTCGTCGACGTAGCTCTCCTCCCGTACCGCGTCCGCGAGGTGGTAGATCCGGGTCACCGCGCGGGTGGCCGGGTCCGTCACGATCAGCCGGGCGGCGCCGGGCACCTGCGGTCGGCCCGGCCCCGGGGCGCCCGAGTCGATGATCCACAGTTGGCCGTCCGGCCCGGCCCGTACGCCGTTGACGTGCACGTACGCCCCGTCGGCGCGCGGCTCGTCCTGGACCGCGTTCCACGACTCGTCCGGCCACGGCACCCGCCGGCCGTCCGGCAGCACCTCGGCGACCTGCGCACCGGGTGAATCCGCGGCGGGGAAGCTCACGAAGACGTGCCCCTCGACGGTCGTCACGCCGGTGCAGACGCGGTCGTTCCGCACCGTCGGGATCAGGCGCGCGTCGGTCCGGGTCGGCATCGGCATGCGCTCCTCCAGCGTGGCGAGGCGTCGGACCCGGGGAGCGGGTGACCGGCGGCCCTTTCCCGGGGTCCGGCCGGCCAAACACCGCCCCGACGCCCGGCGCCTTGACAGATGTCGATCTATCGACTGGTGTGGGAGGTCAGCGACATCGATTTCCGTCAGGAGGGCACATGATCGTCCCACGACGGTGGGCGGCCGCGGCCACCGCAGCGATCCTGGTCAGCACGGTGCTGTCCCATCCCGGTTCCGGCGCCGCCGCGCCGAGCCCCGCCCCGCCACCCAGGGTGGCCCTGGCCGACGGCGAGACGGCACTGGTCCGGGTGCAGCTCCGCGACCAGGCACAGCTCGACCAATTGGTGGCCCGCGGCGCGGACCTCGCCAACCGGCCCCGGTCGGCGGACGGGCGGATCCTCGCCGACCTCGTGCTCACCGACATCCAGCTCGCCGAGCTGACCGCCCAGGGAGCCACAGCGCTCCAGGTGGTGCAGCGGCCGGGCGACGGCGAGCGGCACTTCGCGGAGAGCCTCCGCGCGGCCCAGGCGCGAACCGCCGCCGGGCTCCGCGCCCCGGCCGCCGGCCAGCGCACCGCGAACGCGGCGGCCGTGGACACGCTCCAGTTCCTCCAGGCGTACTGGTGGACCAGCGGTGGGCAGACGTTCGTGCAGACCCAGGTCGCCACGACCGCCACCGACGACCCGGACGTCGAGATCACCGTGAGCTGGCGGACCGCCGACGGCACGACGGGCTCGTTCCCGCTCTTCCGGTTCGAGGACTCGGGCGAGTACCAGTACCACTACGCGCAGCCCGTGCCGGTGCCGAGCCGGCCGGTCCAGGTGACGGCGACGTCCAGCCTGGGTGGGGTGAGTCGCCCCGTCACCCCGGCGCTCTGGCCCAACGCGGCCCCGCCGCCACTGCCCGAGGGCTACCAGAAGGACTTCATCGACGCGTACCTCACGCCGACTGACATCCAGGCGCGGATCAAGCGGCTGGCCCGCCAGTACCGCGACCTGGTGGACGTGATCGACCTGCCGAACAAGACCCAGGGATACCGGCGGACGGCCGCCGCGTACCTCGGTGACCCGGCGGCCGCCGCCGTCGTCGTGGAGTCGGTGCGCTTCGGTGACCAGGGCATGAACGGTGTCCAGGTCCGCACGGTCGACCCCGGCCGGGCGAACCGGCCGCTCACCGCGACCTACCGGGACCGGGTGCTGACCGTCTCCCTCGCCACCGACGGCGCCGGCAAGGTCACGAGCAGCACCGACCAGGTCGCCGCCGTGATCAACGCGCGGTTCGCCAACCGGTTCCAGGCCTTCGTGGAGCAGGGCTCGGCCGGCCTGCCCATGCCGGTGGTCCCGCCGGTACGCCTCGACGACGGGCTCCAGGGCACCGAGGTGCCGGCCAAGCCGTGGACGGTGCAGGCGTTGCGCATCGGCGTGCACCGCGACGGCTCCCGCATCGGCGTCCTGGCCTACTCCCAGGAGCACGCCCGGGAGTGGGCGACTCCGCTGGTCACGTTGGAGTTCGCGGAGCGGATGCTGGCCAACTCGCGTACCGACCCGGCCACCCGGGAGCTGCTGGAGCAGACGGAGATCTTCGTCATCCCGGTGGTCAACCCGGACGGCGCGAACTACTCCTTCCACGACTTCGACTTCCAGCGCAAGAACATGGTGAACCACTGCACCGGCACCAGCCGCGACCCGGCCAACCGCGACTCGTGGGGGGTGGACCTCAACCGCAACTACACGGTCGGCTCGCACTTCGACGGCTACGTCGGCGCCAGCGGCAACTGCCTCTCCGGCTCGTACGCCGGCACCGGGGAGCTCTCCGAGGCGGAGAGCCGCAACGTCGTCGCGCTGGCCCGCAAGCACAGCAACATCCGGTTCGCGATGAACGTGCACTCCTACGGCGGGTACTTCATGTGGCCGCCGGGGGCGTACAAGGCCGACGGGCGGGTCACCCTGCCCCGGCCCTCGATCGACGAGTCGAAGCTCTTCCTGGACAGCGCGCGACGCATCGTCGGCGCGATCGCCCAGGAGCGCGGCACGGTCACCTGGCCGTCACAGACCGGCCCGGTCGCGGACGTGCTCTACTCGGCCGCCGGGAACTCCGCCGACGAGCTCTACTACGAGCTCGGGATCTTCGCCTGGGACTTCGAGGTGGGCAACGACCGCTGGAACCCGGCCACCGGCCAGTGGGAGGGCGTCGGCTTCCAGCCGCCGTTCGACGAGGCGCACGGCGAGGCGCAGGAGTACGCCGGCGGGCTCGTGGAGATGGTCCGGGTCGCCCGCGACTACGCCGCCGCGCAGGAGGGTTGACGGGGATCGGGCCGGCCGGCGGCCGCGGCCGGCCCGTCACCCGCCCCGCCAGGAGCTGTCCCTACCGGGAGCTTCGTTTCGCCCCGGAACGGCCCGGGTAGGGGCACAGCCATGGATGAGAACACGGCACATCTGGTCGGCGGTCCCCGGGACGGCAGCAGCCACGACACCAGCGGGGACGCCCTCGTCGAACTCGAGATCGACGGAATGATCCACCGCTACATCAGAACCACGAAGCAGCACGACGGCGGCGGCGTGGTCTATGCGTACGACGGGATGGTGGCGCCGGGCGGCGGTGAGCCGGGCGTCGAGGACCCGGCCGCGCGCGTGGCCTCGCCCCGGGCCGACGCCGAGGAGCGGGGTGGCGCGCACTGAGGGTTCGCCGCCGCGCCCGCCGGCTGCGGATGAACCGCGGCTGGCCGGGTAAGCGGCACCATCCTGGCGGAGGAGGACCAGGGTCGCGGCGATACCGCGACCGGACGCGCGGGCGGGCGGCGAGGGCCGCCCGCCCGCGTGCCGCCGGAGGTCAGTTCCCGGTGATCCAGTTCCAGGCGGAGACGACCCACTCGGTCTGCTGGAGCCAGGCGACGCCCAGTCCGACGAGGAAGACCGCCGTGATCAGGTGAGCGCCCCGCGCGGTACGCCGGACCCGGCCGAGCTGCCGCTCGATCACCACCCGGCCGAGCAGCCGGGAGAGCGCGAAGAGGCCGACCGCTACCAACAGGCTCAGCACGAAGATCAGGAACGGTCCGGTCAGGTTGCCCTGACCGGAGATCGCCCAGATCCCCCAGCAGACGAAGGCGAAGAGCCCGGCCGCGGCGCTCCACTCACCGCCACGGCGCAGCTGCGCCAGATGCCAGCTGACCGGCCGCCGCGGCACGGGTTCGCCCGGCCAACCGGTGCCCGTCGGCTCATCCACGACCGGGAACGGTTCGGTACGCGACGTCTGCGGCTGGCCGACCGAGGCCACCCCGCGGCGGAAGCCGTCCCGCTGCTGCGGCACCACCCCGGGCTGCGGCGGCACCTCCACGGTCCGCTCCGCCCACGGCTGTGTCTGGTCCGCCATGCTCGTCCCCTCCCCCTGCCCGACGGCGTCGACGACGCCTGGGTCCGAGGGTAGCCACCCGGCAAATCGGTCGCCGAGCCCGGCGGTACCCGTCTGCGGACGGACCGGACCGGCACCGCCGATCCTCGGCCGCCTGCCCGGTCGCCGATGACGACGGGCGGCGGTACCCGGGCCGCGACGGTACGGTCGGGGGATGGGCGATGCGGAGCGACGGCGACGCCGGCTGCGGCACCAGGGCGGTGAGCAGACCCGGGACTCCGACGGACCGTCGGCGAGCACCGCACGGGTGCACGACGGCACCGAGCCGTCCCGCCGCCGCGGCCCGGCCGGCGACGACCGGGAGAGCGAGCGCGGGCTACGCGGCCTGGTCGGCTCCGGTTCGTCGCAGGTGCGGCCCAGCGCGGCCCTGCGGGCGCGGGACGCCGCCCGGCCGACCGATCAGGACCTGGCCGAGGCCGAGGAGCGGGTCGTGGTCGTCCGACGCAACTGGGTGCCCCGCGAGGAGCTGCCCCGCTCGCCGCGCTGAACCCGGTCGAGGGCGCGTCCTCGATCGTCCCCGACCCGTCGCCGGCGACCAATCGGTCGCGACCACCGGTCGTGGCCTCGACCCGGGCGGGTCAGGGCAGCGGAGGAAGCTCCCGGCTCGCCTCGTACGCGGCGACCTGCCTGATCCGGCGGGCGTGCCGCTCGTTGCCGGAGAACGGAGTGGTGAGGAACGCCTCGACGATGCCTGTCGCCTCGTCGAGGGTGTGCTGGCGGGCCCCGACCGCCACGATGTTCGCGTCGTTGTGCTCCCGGGACAACTGGGCGGTCTCGACGTTCCAGGCGAGCGCCGCCCGCACACCGGCGATCTTGTTGGCGGCGATCTGCTCGCCGTTGCCGGAACCGCCGATCACCACGCCGAGGCTCCCCTCGTCGGCCACCACCCGGTCGCCGGTGTGCAGGCAGAAGGCCGGGTAGTCGTCGTCGGGGTCGAAGACGCGCGGACCGACGTCCACCACCTCGTAGCCCTGGTTGGCCAGGTAGCTGGCGAGGTGCACCTTCAGCTCGTAGCCGGCGTGGTCGGATCCCAGGTAGACGCGCATACCGCGCAGTCTCTCAGGCCGCGCCCGGTGACGCTGCGGGGGCGGCGCCACCGGGCGGTTCGTCACAGCTCAGCGCGGCAGCTCGGCGACCACCAGGCCGCCGCGCGCCTTCGGCGTGAACCAGGTGCTCTTGCGCGGCATCTTCTCCCGGGCCAGGTTCACCGCGACGAAGTCGTCCACGGTCACCGGGGCGATCAGGACGGCGAGCTCGGCACGACCGGAGTCGACCTCCCCGGTCAGCCAGCTCGCCGGATAGTCACCGCCGACGTAGGTGATCCGCTTGTCGCCCGGGTCGAGGCCGAGCGCGTCACGCAGCAGCAGCCGCTCGACCAGCGCGTGGTCCAGGTTCTCCAGCCGGCCGCCCGCGACGTGCGGCAGCCGCACCGCGTACCCCCGGCCGGCGAGCCGGAGGTGGACGGTCCCGCCGGTGGCCGGGACCTCGACCGGCCCGGCGATCGGGCTGACCTCGGCGCCGGCGGCGCGCAGGCGCTCCACCAGCTCGTCGCCGCTGGTGGTCAGCTCGCTGACCAGCCGGTTGTACGGCTGGATGGCGACCGAACGCGGCGTGGTCACCACCGCCAGGAAACGCGACAGTCCGCCGGTCTGCGCGGCGAGGCTGCGATGGTTGCCGTCGGCCACCACCAGCTCGCCGCCGCCGGCGAGGCTGGTCAGCTCCTCCTGCTGCCGCCCCGGTCCGACCAGCCAGATCGCGTGGGTACGCCCCGCCTGGTCGGTGTCGGTGGCGGCCGGCGCGCCCGCCGCCTCGGTGGCCGCCGCGAGCGCCTCGTGCAGCTGCTCCCCGCGTCCGGTCTGCAGCAGCAGCACCGGCGAGAGAAGGTGACCGAGCGACTCGGCCAGGGCGACCCGCTCCCGGACCTTGGCGATGAAGACGTCCTCGTTCCGGATCACCAGACCGGGCTCGTCGGCCCGGGTGGAGATCTGGTCGGTGTCCACCATCGCGAAGAGCCCGTACGCCGACTCCTCACCCGGCGCGGTGATCCGGTAGAGCACGACCACCTGCTCGGCCGGGGTGTAGCTCCCGTCGGCCTTCGCCTCGGCCAGCCGGGCCACCGCGTCGGGCAGCGCCTCGAGGAAGGACCTGCCGAGACTCTCCGGGGCCCGGTGCGGCATCTCGATGCCGAGGGCACTGTGCGGGTTCGCCTCGATGATCGCGGTGATCTCCGCGTCGTCGGCGAACTCGTCGTAGTTCTGCGCGCCGGTGCCGCCAGTGGTGATCCAGGCCCGGGCGATCGGATGCACGACCGTCATGCGTGCTGACGCTACCGTCGCCGGGCCGGCCGGGGACGTGGACCCGGGCCGCCGTCCAACAGGTGAAAGCGGCGGCCCGGGCGGGTCGGTCAGCACGTGCCGGTGGTCAGAAGCGGCGGTCGCCGTTACGGCGGTGCCGGCCCGCGGCGGCGGGCGGGCCGCTCGGGTCGGACGCGCCCGCCGGGCGGTTGACCGACGCCGGCTTGATCCGGCCGACCGGTGTGGGGGCGGTGTTCGACGCGGCCAGCAGGGCCGGCGTGGGGACCGCTCCGGACGGGGTCCGCCGGTTGCGGGCCGGCGCCGCGCCGGGCGGCGTCAGCCGGGACGTCGCCGCCACCCGGGCGACACCCACCACGATCGGCGGGGCGAGCAGGTCCGCCACGTCCCTGGGCAGGTCGGGTCGGACCGCCGGCCAGCGGGAGTCGTCGACCGACCAGTACGCGGGGGTCTCGGCCGCCTCTTCCGGGTTCAGCGGATCGTCGCCGGGGACATGGCGGTGCTTGGCCATCGGGATGCCTCCACGAGCTGCGAAATTACCGATTGCGAACGGCTGCGGCGGACATCCGGCCAAACGAGGTCGACGGCGGGGCGGTGACGGGCGGGGTAACGGTGTTAACAGGGGCGCCGCACCGCCGGCCGCGGCCACCCGGGGCCCCGCCCCGATCTCAGTCGAAGATCGGGGACGCCTCGCGGGTCCGCTTCAGCTCGTAGAAGCCGGGGGTGCCGGCCACCAGCAGGACACCGTCCCACAGCCGTCCGGCGGCCTCCCCCTTCGGTGCCGGCGTGATCACCGGGCCGAAGAACGCGACGGTGTTGCCGTCCGGGCCGGGGGCGTGGATGACCGGGGTGCCCACGTCCTCCCCGACCGGGCGCATACCGGCCTCGTGGCTGGCGCGCAGCGCCTCGTCGTACTCGGTGCCGTCCGCGGCCGCCGCCAGGGCCGGATCCAGGCCGGCGTCAGCGAGCGCGGCGGCGTAGAGCTCCGGGCCCCGTTCCTGCTTCCCCGGGTGGATCCGGGTGCCGAGCGCGGTGTAGAGCGGGCGCAGCACCTCGGCGCCGTACCGCTGCTCCGCGGCGATGCAGACCCGCACCGGGCCCCACGCGGTGCTCAGGAAGGCCTTGTAGTCCTCCGGCAGGTAGTCCCGCCCCTCGTTGAGCACCGAGAGGCTCATCACGTGGAAGCGTACGTCCACGTCCCGGACCCGCTCGACTTCGAGCAGCCAACGGGACGTGAGCCAGGCCCACGGGCAGGCCGGGTCGAACCACATGTCAACGGCGACACGTTCGGTCACGGTGAGGTCCCTTCGCGACGAGGACGCCGATCGTCCGGCGTCTCTGCCGATCCTCACCCCGAGAGGCATCGACCGGCACCGGGATGAGAGCGTGACCTCGGCCACCGCGGGACGCCGCTGCATGGAAGACTCGTTTGCGGGCCGACCGCCACGAGCCGGTCGGTGGACGGCGCCGCGCGGCGTACAGCGAGTGGGATGGAGACGAACAGTGCCGGGAGTGCGCAACCTGACGCAGGTCGAGGCCACCGAGCGGGCCCGCCTGCTCGAGGTGACCGGGTACGACATCACGCTGGACCTGTCGACCGCCGTGCAGGCGGCCGAGGGTCGCACCTTCCGGTCCACCACGGAGGTCCGGTTCCGCTGCGCCGAGCCGGGCGCGAGCACCTTCATCGAGCTGGCCGCCGACTCGGTACGGTCGGCCACGCTGAACGGCGCCCCGGTGGAGCTCTCCGACTGGTCCGCCGAGAAGGGGCTCACCCTCGCCGGCCTGGCGGCGGAGAACACGCTTGTCGTCGACGCCGACTTCGCGTACTCCCGCAGCGGGCAGGGCCTGCACCGCACCGTCGACCCGGTCGACGGCGAGACCTACCTCTACAGCCAGTTCGAGACGGCCGACGCGCAGCGGGTCTTCGCCTGCTTCGACCAGCCCGACCTGAAGAGCGTCTACACCTGGCGGGCCACCGTCCCGGAGCACTGGCGGGTCGTGTCGAACATGCCCGTCGACCGGGAGGAACCGGCGGACGAGGGCCTGAAGACGGTCCACTTCACGCAGTCGGCCCGGATGAGCACCTACATCACCGCGCTCTGCGCCGGGCCGTACCACGAGGTGCGGGAGAGCCACGACGGCATCGACCTCGGCGTCTTCTGCCGGGCCTCGATGGCGCAGTACCTGGACGCGGACGACCTCTTCCTCATCACCAAGCAGGGCTTCGACTTCTTCCACGAGCAGTTCGGCGTCCGCTACCCGCTGCCGAAGTACGACCAGCTCTGGGTGCCCGACTTCAACGCCGGGGCGATGGAGAACTTCGGCTGCGTCACGCACGCCGAGTCGCACTACATCTTCCGCTCGCAGGTCACCGACTTCGAGTACGAGCAGCGGGCCAACACGATCCTGCACGAGTTGGCCCACATGTGGTTCGGTGACCTGGTCACCATGCGGTGGTGGAACGACCTGTGGCTCAACGAGTCGTTCGCCGAGTGGGCGAGCCACTGGTGCAACACCCACGCGACCCGCTTCAACGAGGCGTGGACGACGTTCCTCTCCATCCGGAAGAACTGGGGCTACCGGCAGGATCAGCTCTCCTCCACCCACCCGGTCTACACGGAGATGCCGGACATGGAGGCCGTCGAGGTCAACTTCGACGGCATCACGTACGCCAAGGGCGCGAGCGTGCTCAAGCAGCTGGTGGCGTACGTCGGTGAGGAGCCGTTCCTGGCCGGGCTGCGCGCGTACTTCGGCAAGCACGCCTGGGGCAACGCCACCTTCGACGACCTGCTCTCCGAGCTGGAGGCGGCCTCCGGCCGGGAACTGCGCAAGTTCGCCGCGCAGTGGCTGGAGACCGCGCAGGTCAACACGCTGCGCCCGGAGGTGACCATCGGCCCGGACGGCACCTACCAGCAGGTGGTGGTACGGCAGGAGGCGCCGGCCGACTACCCGACGCTGCGCACCCACCGGATCGGGGTGGGCCTCTACGACCTGGCCGGCGGACGCCTCGTCCGCCGGGAGCGGCTGGAGGTGGACGTGGCCGGCGAGCGGACCGAGCTCGGCGCCCTGGCCGGCGTCCGGGCGGCCGACGTGCTGCTGCTGAACGACGACGACCTCACCTACGCGAAGCTCCGGCTGGACGAGAGTTCGATGTCCACAGTCGTGCAGCACATCGCCGGCTTCGAGTCGTCGCTGGCCCGCGCGCTCTGCTGGACGGCCGCGTGGGACATGGTCCGCGACGCCGAGCTGGCGGCCCGGGACTACGTCGCGCTGGTGCTGGCCGGACTGCCCGCCGAGACCGACATCAACCTGGTCACCGCCACCCTGCGGCAGGCCACCACGACGCTCACCCTCTACGCCGACCCGGCCTGGGCGCCGACCGGTTGGACGGAGCTGGCCCGTACCGCCAAGGCCGCGCTCGCCGCCGCCGAGTCGGGCAGCGGCTTCCAGCTCGCCTGGGCCCGGGCGTACGTCTCGGCGGCCCGCTCCAGCGAGGACCTGGCGACGCTGCGGGGCTGGCTGGACGGCACCGACGTGCCGGCGGGGTTGAACATCGACACCGAGCTGCGCTGGAGCGTGCTCGCGTCGCTGGTGGCCAACGGCGCGGCCGGCGCCGCCGAGGTGGACGCCGAGCTGGCGAGCGACCGGACGGCGAGCGGCGAGCGGGAGGCCGCGTACGTGCACGCGCTGGTGCCGACCGCCGAGAACAAGGCCGCCGTGTGGGCGCAGCTCACCGGCGCGGAGGCGCTGCCGAACTGGCGCAACCGGGCCCTGCTGCAGGGCTTCACCCACCCGACGCAGGTCGAGCTGGTCACGCCCTACCGGGAGCGGTACTTCGCGACGGTCGGCCAGGTCTGGGCCAGCCGGGACAGCGAGCCGGCGCAGGAGTTCGCCCAGCTCGCCTACCCGACGTACCTGGTGGAGGAGGACACGGTGGCGGCCACCGACGCCTGGCTGGCCGGCGACGGGCACCCGGCGCCGCTGCGCCGGCTGGTCGCCGAGGGACGCGACGGCGTGGTCCGCGCGCTCAAGGCCCGCGCCCGGGACACCCGCAGCGCCTGACGCAGGACGCACACCGGCCCGGGGCCGGCGTGGGTGGGAGCCCACGCCGGCCCCGGGCCGTTATGGTGGCGAACAGGAGGTGACGTGATGGCCCAGCCGGGATACGAGTGGCGCCCACCCGAGCGTGGCTGGCGCGAGCAGGGTCTCTTCGATCTGCCGGCAGACGGGAACCGCTACGAGATCATCGACGGGAGCCTGCACGTGACCCCACCGGCCGGCCCTGATCACCACGAGCTCGCCGACGACCTCCGGATGGCCCTGCGACTGACCGCCCCGGAAGGCTGGCGGATCACCCGGGAGATCGGCGTCCGGGTGCCGGGAGGCAATCTGATCCCGGACGTCACGGTGCTCGAACCGGGCGCCGCACGAGGTCGGATGTGGGCCGAGGCTGCCGACATCGCACTGGTCGTGGAGGTCGAGTCACCCGGCAGCCGCCGCCACGACCGGTTCACCAAGCCGGCGCTCTACGTCGAGGCCGGCATCCCCGCGTACTGGCGGGTCGAGCACGGTGAATTCGGCCCGGTGATCCACCGCTACGGGCTGGTCAAGGGCCCCCACTACGACCTGCTCGGGACCGTCGGTCCCGACGATCCGGTCGAGGTCGGCGAGCCGTGGCCGATGAGGCTCGACCCGTCCGCCTGGCCTCGCTGAGACGCGACGAAGCCCGGTCCGCGCGAACGCGGACCGGGCTTCGTGTCGTACGGGCGTCAGCCCCGGCCGGCGTGGCTGGCGAGCTGGTCGAGACCGTTGATGATGCCGCCGGCCAGGTCGCCGCCGCCGAAGGCCGCCACCATGGAGAGCGCGGCGAGCTTGGCGTACGTGTCCGGGATGCGCTTGCGCGCGTGCCGGCCGGTGACGACCTCCAGCCGCCGCTGGTTGGGCGACACCGCGATCAGCACCGATCGGTCCGGGTCGGCGAGCTGGCGGTGCAGCCGCTCGGCGTGCTCCCGGGTCGGCTCGTCGAGGCCACCGACGAAGACCGAGAAGACGAGGCCGGTGCCGTGGTCGGCCAGACGGAGCGCCTCGTCGATGCGCAGCAGCTGTCGGGTCGAGAACGGCCCGTCCAGCACCTCCGGCGGGTTGCCCGTGCCGACCTGCGTCTCACCAACGGTCACTTGCGCCTCCGGTTCCACCGGCCGGCGCCTCGCGGCCGGCCTGCTCCTGCTTTCGGCTGGTCAGCGCCGGCGCCTGCGACCCGGCGGCCAGGGCGGTGCCGGCCGAGTCGGCCAGCTGCTCCGGACGGCCCAGGAACCAGACCGGAGTGAAGTCGAAGGGCCGGCCCGGCCGGTAGCGCTTGGCGCCGCCACCGCCATGGCCGCGGCTGCCGGCGTACGCCAGACCGCCGATCACCAGTATCGCTGCCGCCGGGATGCCGACGAAAACCAGCAACGTGTCGGTAACAGACAATCCCAACGCCCCCAGGCGGAAGAAGAGACCTCAGGCATCAAGGTCGGGTGGACAGGTTCAAGGCGTCAACCGCCCGACTCCGCTGCCATTCACGTTAGCGGAGTCGACGGCCCGCCAGATCGCGGGGTGCCGATCCCAACCGCCACTGGAGTTCTCCAATTCCGCAGCGGTCGCGATCAGCCGCGCGTCGTCACCGTACCGACCGGTCAGGAGGATCCCCACAGGCAGTCCCGCCTCGGTCGCCCCTACGGGCAACGAGACGGACGGTTCCCCCGTGACGTTGAAAATCGCGCAGTACGGCGAGAACCGGCGTTGACGGTCGAAATCCGCCGCCGGGTCGCCACCGGCGGTGAACCAGCCGACCGGCGCCTGCGGGGCGGCGAGGGTGGGGCAGAGCAGCAGGTCGCAGCCGCTCGTACGGTCGGCGCCGAGGCGTACCTGCGCCTGGAGCTCGCCGAGCGTGGCGGAGAGCGTGGCGGCCGAGACCCCGGCGCCCCTGGCGCGCAGGAACCGGGTCAGCGGCAGCAGTTCGCTCTCCCGCTCGGGCGGCACCGGCGCGAGCGCCAGCACGTACCAGACGATCTCGAAGAGCGGCCACGCCGCGGGCCCGAGCGGCGGCGGCACCTCGACCACCTCGTGCCCCGCCGCGGCGAGCAGGGCGGCGGCCCGGTCCACGGCGGCGAGGCAGTCCGGGTGGACCGGCTCCTCGGCGAGCATCGGAGCGGTGAACCGCCCGATCCGCAGCCGGCCGGGCGCCGCCGCGCGTGCCGCGGCGAGGTAACCGCCGGGCGGCGCGCCGGGCGACAGGTAGGGCTCGCCCGGCACCGGCTGGGCCATCACGTCGAGCAGGGCGGCGACGTCGGCGACCGTACGTCCCAGCGGCCCGTGGGTGGGCAGGCCGAACGCGCCGAAGCCGAGCGGGCCGCCGGAGACCAGTCCGCGGCTGGGCTTGTAGCCGATCTGGCCGCAGAGCCCGGCGGGAATGCGCAGCGAGCCACCACCGTCGGAGCCCTGGGCGACCGGGACCAGTCCCGCCGCCACCGCCGAGGCCGCGCCGCCGCTGGATCCGCCGGCGGTGTACGCCATGTCCCACGGGTTGCGCGCCGGTGGCGCCACCCGGCCCTCGGAGTAGAGCGAGCAGCCCAGCTCGGAGGTGGTGGTCTTGCCGAGGCTGATCAGGCCGGCAGCCCGGATGAAGCGGACCACGTCCGCGTCGACCGGGGGTACGAAGTCGGCGAAGGCGGCCGAGCCGAAGGTCGTCCGGACCCCGGCGGTCAACGTCAGGTCCTTGATGGCGGTGGGTACGCCGTGCAGCGGGCCACGCTCGTCGGCCGGCACCGCGTCGGCGGCACGGGCCGCCTCCCGAGCCGGTTCGGCCGTGACGGTGACGAACGCGCCGACGGCGTCGCCGAGCGCCGCCACCCGCCGGAGATGGTGCTCCACCAGCTCCACGCTGGACAGCTCGCCGCGGGAGATCGCGGCGGCCTGCTCCAGCGCGGTCAGGTCGTGCGGCTCGGCCATGCCCTCATCCTGCCCGCCGCCGTGGCGTGCGGCGTGAAAGACACGGCAGCCGGCGTCGCCGGTTATCGGCCGAGGAACCGCAGCGCGTTGCGGGAGAGCAGTTTCTCCCGCTGGTCGGCGGTGAGGAAGTCCGCCCGGTGCACCACCTGCCCGACCGGCCGCTCCCCCAGCGGATACGGGTAGTCGCTGCCCACCAGCACCCGGTCCTCCCCCACCGTGTCGACCAGCAGCCGCAGCGCCGCCGGGTCGAAGACCACCGAATCGACGCAGAACCGGTCGACGTAGGTGCTGGGCGGCGCGGCGGAGGATCCGCGTACCAGGTCGCCGCGACGGTGCCAGGCATTGTCCGCCCGGCCGAGCCAGAACGGGAAGCTCCCGCCGCCGTGCGCGAAGCAGATCCGCAGCGTGTCGGGGACCCGGTCGAAGACCCCGCCGAGGATCAGCGCCAGCACCGACAGGTGCGTCTCGGCCGGCATGCCGGCCAGCCAGCGGGCCATCCAGCGGTCCAGTCGAGGCCCGCCCGGCATGTCCCACGGGTGGACGAAGACGGGGGCGCCCACCTGGGCGCAGTGGGTGAGGAACTGCACGATCCCGGGGTCGTCGAGGTCGCGGTCGCCGACGTGGTTGCCGATCTCCACCCCGACGTGCCCGGCGGCGAGGCAGCGGTCCAGCTCGGCGCAGGCGAGGTCCGGGTCCTGCAACGGCACCTGGCAGAACGGCACCAGCCGCGACCCGCCGGCGGCGGTGACCTCCAACGTCAGGTCGTTGAAGATCCGGGCCACCTTCGCGGCCTGGCCGGCCGGCCGGTCGTAGCTGAAGAAGACGGGCGTCGGCGAGACGACCTGGACGTCGACCCCGTCCGCGTCCATGTCGGCCAGCCGGGTCGGCGCGTCCCAGCACTCCGCGCCGACCGGCCGGAACTCCGTCTCCCCCACCATGATCATGGCGGCACGCTCGGAGTCGACGCGGAGCCAGGGCCAGCCGGCCCCGCCGCACGCGGCGGCGAGGTCCGGCCACCCCTTCGGTACGACGTGCGTGTGCACGTCGACCACCGGTGCGCGCATCAGCCCTTGCCCGGGTGCAGCGCGCCGCAGTCGGCGCAGGTACGCGCCTTCTCGTCGGCGTAGAACGCCTGGAACACCGGGGGCAGGTCGGCGGCGATGTCACGCACCTGCAACTCGACCTCGTGCACCTTGTGCCCGCACTCGGGGCAGTACCACTGGAACTTCTCCAATGTGCCCTCCGCACGGACCCGCTCCACGACCACGCCGATCGAGCCGGCCTCGGGGCGCTGCGGGGAGTGCGGCGTGTTCCGCGGCAGCATCCACATCTGCCCCTCGCGCACGTGCACCGTACGCGGCCCCTCCGGGAGCATCAGGTTGATGTGCATGTTGCCCTTGACCTGGTAGAAGAACTCCTCGTACGGGTCCACGTGGAAGTCGGTGCGCTGGTTCGGGCCACCCACGACCATCACGATGAAGTCGTCCCCGCCGGGGAACATCTCCTTGTTCCCCACCGGGGGCTTGAGCAGGTGCTGGTTCTCCGCGATCCAGCCCGGAAAGCTGAACGGCTCGGCGATCTCGCTCACGACTGACCTCCTGAGGGGAGAAGGGCCACGGCCTGAATCTCGATGAGCAGGTGCGGGTGGGGCAGTTGGTGCACGGCGACGGTGGTCCGGGTGGGGCCGGTGGCGTCGAAGAACTCCGCCCACACCTCGTTGTAGCCGCCGAAGTCGTTCATGTTCACCAGGTACGAGGTCACCTGCACCAGATCGGAGAGGTCGGCGCCGACCGGGCGGAGCAGGTCGGCGATGTTCTCGACGACGGCGCGGGTCTGCGCGCGGATGTCCAGGTTGGTGGTGCCGAACTCGTCCACCTCGACGCCGGCGAAAGTGTTGTCCGGTCGGCGGGACGACGTCCCGGAGACGAAGACGAACCCACCCGCGACCTTGACGTGCGGGAACGCCCCCCGCGGCACCGCCTTGCCGGCCACCACGCGCGCCTCGCCGCCGGTCACGACGCGGCCCGCAGCGACGCGGTGCCGAGCTTCTCGACGACGGCCCGGACATGCGCACCCGGACGCAACGGCACCGCGGCGGTCGCGGCGCCGGCGAGGAAGAGCCAGCCCTCGCGCAGCCGTACCCCGTGCCGCCCGGCCAGCCGGATCCCCTCGTCGAGGGCGCGACGCGGGTCGCCGAGGATCGCCGCGGTCGAGCCGACCTGGGCGACGCGGCCGTCGACCTCCAGCAGCACACCCAGGTTCTCCAGCCCGTCCGGCACCGGCGACCAGGGTCCGATCACGAAAGCGGCGGCCGACGTGTTGTCGGCGATCACGTCCGGCAGCGAGAAGACGAAGTCGGCATAGCGGGAGTCGATCAGCTCGATCGCCGGCGCGACCGCGCGGACTGCATCGGTGAAGTCGCCGATCGGCTCGCCCGGCTCGGGGAGGCGGTCCAGCAGGAACGCCACCTCCGGCTCCACCCGGGGGTGGATGTACGCGCCGACGTCGACAGCGCCGCCGTCGGGCACCCGCATCACGTCGGTGAGCCGTCCCCAGATCACCTCGTCGACGCCGACCTGGGCCATCTTCGCCCGGCTGGTGAGCCCCATCTTGAGCCCCACCAGCCGCTCGCCCCGGTCCAGCCGGCGCTGCAGCAACGCCGTCTGCACCGCGTACGCGGCGTCCACGTCGAGACCGGTCTCGGCGGCCAGCTGACCGGTGGCGGTGGCGGTGTCGGCGGCGAGGCCGAGCCGCTCGGCGATTCCGGCGACGTCCGGCCCGATCATGCTCCCGCACCCTTCGCTCGCGACCGCGCCGTCCCCCGGCGCGGCTCGTTCCTCGCGTTCACTCGCCCTCCCGGCCGGCCAGGTCCAGCGCCACGTCGACGATCATGTCCTCCTGGCCGCCGACCATCCGGCGCCGCCCCAGCTCGACGAGGATCGAGCGGACGTCCACCCCGTACTTCGCCGAGGCGCGCTCGGCGTGCCGCAGGAAGCTGGAGTAGACGCCCGCGTACCCCAGGGAGAGCGTCTCCCGGTCCACCTGGACCGGCCGGTCCTGTAGGGGGCGGACCAGGTCGTCGGCGGCGTCCATCAGCGCGAACACGTCACAGCCGTGCTTCCAGCCGTGCAGCTCGGCGACGGCGACGAAGACCTCCAACGGCGCGTTGCCGGCGCCCGCACCCATGCCGGCCAGCGAGGCGTCCACCCGCACGGTCCGGCCGTGCGCCGCGTCCGGGCCGACCGGGGCGGAGCCGGTGACCCGGCCGTGCTCCACGGCGAGCACGCTGTTGGCGACCCCGAGCGACAGGTTGTGGTGGGCGTGGATGCCGATCTGCGTCTCGGCGTCGAGCACCTGCCGGTAGGCGTCGACCCGTTGTGCCACGTCGGACATCAGCAGCCGGCCACCGGAGTCGGTGACGTAGACGCAGTGCGCCCCGTACGACTCCATGAGCTTCGCCTGGGCGGCCAGCCCGGCCGGGTCGTTCATGTGCGACATCATCAGGAACCCGGCCACGTCCATGCCGTTCTCCCGGGCCCACGAGATGTGCTGGGCGGAGATGTCCGCCTCGGTGCAGTGGGTGGCGATCCGGACGCTGGTCACCCCGAGCGCCTTCGCCGCCTTCAGGTCGGCGATGGTGCCGATGCCGGGCAGCAGCAGGGTGGTCAGCTTCGCGTTCGTCAACACCTCGGCCGCCGCGGAGATCCACTCGGAGTCGCTCGCCGCGCCGTGGCCGTAGTTGACGCTGGAACCGGCGAGACCGTCGCCGTGCGCCACCTCGATGGCGGCCACCCCGGCCGCGTCGAGCGCCGAGGCGATCGCGCGGACCTGGTCGACCGTGTACCGGTGGGCGATGGCGTGCATGCCGTCGCGCAGCGTCACATCCTGGATGTAGAGGTCGGTCACGCGGTCACCTCCGAGGCCACGGCGGCACGCCGCGCCGCCAGCCGCTCGGCGGTACGCAGGGCCGCCGAGGTCATGATGTCCAGGTTCCCGGCGTACGCGGGCAGGTAGTGCCCGGCGCCGGAGACCTCCAGGAAGACGGAGACCTGCAGGCCGGACAGGTGGCGGCCCAA
The DNA here is from genome assembly GCF_004348525.1 of Micromonospora sp. 15K316. Classification (GTDB taxonomy): domain Bacteria; phylum Actinomycetota; class Actinomycetes; order Mycobacteriales; family Micromonosporaceae; genus Micromonospora. The sequence goes on from NZ_SMKG01000043.1 coordinate 18,337, forward strand.
CGACGGCACGTAGGTGTCCACCCGGTCGAACTGCACGTCCTGCTTGAGCCGGTAGCCGGGCACGTACTCCTGCACGGTCGCCACCATCCGCGCCAGCGAGGCCGCGATCGCCGCGGTGTCGGCATCGGCGTCAGGGCAGAGGCAGTAGACGGTGTCGCGCATCAGCAGCGGCGGGTCGGCCGGGTTGAGCACGATGATCGCTTTGCCCCGCTCGGCGCCGCCGACCACCTCGATGGCCCGGGCGGTCGTCTCGGTGAACTCGTCGATGTTGGCCCGGGTGCCCGGGCCGGCCGACTTCGAGGCGATCGAGGCGACGATCTCGCCGTACGCCACAGGGGTCACCCGGCGGACGGCCGCGACGATCGGCACGGTGGCCTGGCCGCCGCAGGTGACCATGTTCAGGTTGCGCTCGTGCAGGTGCTCGTCGAGGTTCACCGGCGGCACCACGTACGGGCCGACCGCGGCCGGGGTCAGGTCGACGACGGTACGCCCGTGCGCGGCCAACACGGCGTCGTTGTGCCGGTGCGCCCCGGCCGAGGTGGCGTCGAAGACGATCTCCACATCGGCGAACTCCGGCATCGCCACGAGCCCGTCCACCCCGTCGGCGGTGGTGGCCACACCGAGCCTGCGGGCCCGGGCCAGACCGTCGGACTCCGGGTCGATGCCGGCCATCGCCACCATGCGCAGGCGGTCACTCAACCGGAGCACCTTGATCATCAGATCGGTACCGATGTTGCCGGAACCGATCACCGCCACCCCGACGCTCACCGGTCGGCCTCCTTCGAGAAGCAGGTACGTACCGAGCCGAGGCCGGAGATCCGTGCCTCGTACGCGGCGCCGGGCGTGACCGGCACCATCGGCCCGAGCGCCCCGGAGAGCACCACGTCCCCGGCGCGCAGCGGGTCACCCGAGCGGGCCAGGGTGCGTGAAAGCCACTCCAGCGCGTGCAGCGGATTGCCGAGGCAGGCCGCCCCGGCCCCGACCGAGACCGGCTCCCCGGCCGACTCCAGCACCATGCCGCAGAGCCGCAGGTCGACGTCGGAGAGGCGGCGCGGCGAGGTGCCGAGCACGAAGAGCCCGCTGGAGGCGTTGTCGGCCACGGTGTCCACGATGGAGATGTCCCAGCCGGCGATCCGGGAGTCGACGATCTCGATGGCGGGCAGCAGGTGGTCGACCGCCCCGATCAGGTCGGCGGTGGTGACCCGCTCGTCAGGCAGGTCGGCGCCGAGGACGAACGCGACCTCCGCCTCCACCCGGGGCTGGAGCAGCCGGCCGATCGGCACCTCGACGCCGTCGGGGACCGCCATGTCGTCGAAGAGCACACCGAAGTCCGGCTGGAAGACCCCGAAGCCCTCCTGCACGGCACGGGAGGTGAGGCCGATCTTCGCTCCCACCCGCCGGCGCCCCGCGCCGAGCCGCTGCCGAGTGTGAACCTGCTGCACCTGGTAGGCCGACTCGATGTCGCCCTCGGGCAGCAGCCGGCCGCGCAGCGGCAGGCACGGTTTCGCCGCCTCGCGCGCCAGCTCCAGCTCCCGGCCCGCCCCTTCGATGTCGACGGTCATGCCCGCTCCTCGGCGTGTACGGAGGCGACGCCGGGCCCGGTGCCCGCCGTGCCGGCTCGCGGGGCCCCACGACCGAGCCGGATGATCCGCCCGCTCACGCGAGGTCCACGCAGACGTTTGTCAGTTCGGAGTAGAAGTCCAGCGAGTGGACGCCGCCCTCACGGCCGATGCCGGACGCCTTCACCCCGCCGAACGGGGTGCGCAGGTCGCGCAGGAACCAGGTGTTCACCCAGACGATGCCGGCGTCGAGTCGGACGCCGGCCCGGTGCGCCCGGCCGACGTCCCGCGTCCAGACCGTGGCGGCGAGGCCGTACTCGGTTCCGTTGGCCAACCCGTACGCCTCCTCCTCGTCGTCGAACGGCGCGACGTGCACCACCGGCCCGAAGATCTCCTCACGGTTGGTCCGGGCGTCCGGACCGAGCCCGGTCAGCACCGTCGGCTGCACGTACGCGCCGCCGTCGCGGGCGTCCATGAAGCGCGGCGTACCGCCCCCGGCGATCACCTGCGCGCCCTCGGCACGGGCCAGGTCGTAGTGGCCGAGCACCTTGTCCCGGTGGCCGTGCGAGATCAGCGGCATGTTCACGGTGGCCTCGTCTGCCGGCCAGCCGTACGCCAGCTCCCCCGCGCGCTTCGCGAGCCGCTCGGTGAACTCCTCGAAGACCGGCCGCTGCACGTAGATGCGTTCGGTGCAGAGGCAGACCTGCCCGCCGTTGGTGAAGCTGGAGCGGACCGAACCGGCCACCGCGGCCTCCAGGTCCGCGTCGGCGAAGACCAGCCCGGCGTTCTTGCCGCCCAACTCGAAGCTGACCGCCTTCACCCCGTCGGCGGCGGCGCGCATGATGGCGCTGCCGGTGGCCGACTCGCCGGTGAAGGTGATCGCGTCGACTCCGGGGTGCCGGGTGAGGAACTCCCCCGCCGAGTCCGGCCCGAAGCCGTGCACCAGGTTGAACACGCCCGCCGGTGCGCCCGCCGCGGCCATCACCTCGGCGAGCAGCGTCGCCGACGCGGGGGTCTCCTCACTGGGCTTCACCACCACGGCGTTGCCGCAGGCCAGCGCCGGCGCCACCTTCCAGGTGAGCAGCAGCAGCGGCAGGTTCCACGGCACCACGACGGCCACCACCCCGACCGGCTTGCGGACGGCGTAGTTGAGCGCCCGGCCGCCGGTCGGGGTGACGGTGGTGAACGACTCGGTGGGCGCGGTCGCGACGATCTCGGCGAAGGCCCGGAAGTTCGCGGCGCCGCGCGGGATGTCGAGGGTGCGGGCCTGCGAGATGGACTTGCCGGTGTCGGCCACCTCGGCGGTGACCAGGTCGTCGAAACGACGCTCCAGCTCGTCGGCGATCCGGCGCAACACCTCGGCGCGCTCCCGCTCGCCCATCCGGCCCCACGGGCCGCGCAGGGCCGCCCGAGCGGCGGCCACCGCATCGTCCACGCAGGACGCGTCGGCCTCCGCCACCTCGAAGACCGGCTCCCCGGTGACCGGGCTGGCCTTGGTGAAGCGGCGCCCGGAGTCGACGAACTCCCCGCCGACGAAGTTGCGCAGCAGACCCGGCCCGTCCGGCGCCCGCCCGGTCATCAGTCGTGGATCCCACATGACGGTCATCGACGCCTCCCTCGACCGAGCAGCATCCCGGCCGCACCGACCAGCAGGGCCGCCGCGCCCGCGGCGACCACGCCGAGCGCCTGATGCTGCCGGCGTACCCGACGGGCCACCTCCGCGTACGGGGTGGTGGAGAAGGACACCAGCTCGTAGCGGGAGACGTACCGGCCGGGCAGCGCCCGTTCCAGCGCGTGCTCGACCTTACGGCCGAGCTGGAACAGCGGCGAGGCGACCTTGTCCCGCATCTCCACGAAGTTCGCGAGCGCCATCCGGGCGATCGCCTCGGCGTTGTCCTGCCGACGCCGCTGGAACAGCGGCAACGCGGCGGACCAGTCGTCGTCGCACTCGTCCAGGCAGCGGTCCAGTTCGACGACGTCCTCCAGGGCACAGTTCGCGCCCTGCCCGTAGAACGGGACGATGGCGTGCGCCGCGTCGCCGAGCAGCGCCACCTTCCCGTTCACCTGCCACGGCGTGCACCGCACCGTGCCGAGCACGCCGACCGGGTTGTGCTGGTAGTCGTCCACCAGGTCCGGCGCGAGCGGGACCAGGTCCGGGTAGTGCTCGGCGAAGTGCCGTTCGATCGCCGCCGGGCTGCCCAGCGAGGCGAAGGCCGCCGTGCCGTGGGTCGGCCAGAAGAGCGTGCAGGTGAAAGAGCGGTCCGGGTTGGGCAGCGCGATCATCATCGAGGTGCCGCGCGGCCAGATGTGCAGGGCCTCCGGATCGAGCGCGAAGTCGCCCCCCACCGGCGGAACGGTGAGCTCCTTGTAGCCGTAGTCGAGGAAGTCCAGGCTCTCGGTGAGCAGCCCGTGCGCGAGCAGCTGGCCCCGCACGGCCGAACCGGCCCCGTCCGCGCCGAGGACCACCGGGACGTTCGCCGTCACCTTGCCCTGCGGGGTCTCGAACGTCAGCTCGCCGGTCGCCGGGTCGAGCCCCACCAGGCGGTGGTCGAAGACGGCCCGTACCCCGGGCCGCGCGGTGGCCGCGTCGAGCAGGGCGTTGTTCAACGCGCCCCGGCTGATCGAGTTGATCGCCCGGTCCCCGGAGGCGCTGTAGGACTGGAACTGCGGCTCACCCGCCACAGGGTGGATCATCCGGCCGCGCATCGGCAGGGCGTCGGCCATCACCTGCTCGTCGAGGCCGATCCGGCGCAGCGCGTCCAGGCCGCGCTCGGAGAGGGCGAGGTTGATCGAGCGACCCCGCTCGACCCGCCCGGTGCGCGGATCCGGCCGCCGCTCGTAGAGCGCCACCCGGTAGCCGCGCCGGGCCAGGAAGCAGGCCAGCAGGCAGCCGGCGAGGCCCGCGCCGACCACCGCGATCTCGTCGTGCTCCCGCGTCACCGGGCCACCTCCGCCACCGTCGCGGCGAGCGCCTCGGCGACCCGCCAGCAGTCGTGGAACGTGGAGTAGAGCGGCACCGGGGCGAACCGGACGACGTCGGGCTCCCGGGCGTCGGCGATCACCCCGTGCTCGTGACGCAGCCGCTTGGCGAGCTCCGCGGCGCTGCCGGCGCCGATGCGTACCGAGAGCTGGCACCCGCGCCGCGCCGGATCACGGGGGGTGAGCACGGTCAGCGGGCGACCGGCGGTCACCTCGTCGAGCAGCCGCTCCAGGTAACCGGTGAGGCGTAGGCTCCGCTCCCGCAGCGCCGTCATGCCGACGGTGTCGAAGAGCTCCAGTGAGGTACGGACCGGCCCCATCGAGAAGATCGGCGGGTTGGAGATCTGCCACGCCTCCACGGTGGCCGGCGGCCGGGACACCGGGGTCATCTCGAAGCGGGTCGCGGCCTCGGTGCTCCACCAGCCCTCGAAGCGCTGCAGCGTCGGGTCGCCGAGGTGCCGTTCGTGCACGAACGCGCCGGCCAACGCCCCCGGCCCGGAGTTCAGGTACTTGTACGAGCACCAGGCGGCGAAGTCCACGTCCCAGTCGTGCAGGCGCAGCGGCACGTTGCCGGCGGCGTGGGCGAGGTCCCAGCCGACGATCGCGCCGACGGCCCGGCCGGCCGCGGTGATCGCCGGGACGTCCAGCAGCTCGCCGGTGAGGTAGTTGACGCCACCCAGCAGGACGAGCGCCACCCGGTCACCCTCGGCGGCCAGGTAGCCGGTCACGTCCTCGGTGCGCAGGGTGTCCTCACCCGGGCGGGGCCGCAGCCGGACCACTGTCTCGTCCGGGTCGAGCCCGTGGAAGCGGGCCTGGCTGCGCACCGCGTAGCTGTCCGACGGGAAGGCGCTGTCCTCGATGACGATCCGGGTACGCCGCCCGGCCGGGCGGTAGAAGCTGACCATCAGCAGGTGCAGGTTGACCGTGAGCGAGTTCATCACCACGGTCTCCGCCGGTAGCGCGCCGACCAGCCGTGCGGCCGGTTCGGTGAGCAGTTCGTGGTACGGCAGCCAGGGCCGCCGCGCCTCCAGGTGCCCCTCGACGCCGAGCCGACCCCAGGCGTCCAGGTCGGCGAGGAGTTCGTCGCGGGTGGCCAGTGGCTGCAGTCCGAGCGAGTTGCCGGCCAGGTACGCGGCCTCCGGGTAGCGGCCGCCGTCGGCGGGCGGCACGTGGAACAAGTGGCGGTGCCCGGGGTCGGCCGCGTCGAGCCGGCGTGCCTCGTCCTCCGGCGCGGTCAGGCGGGGTGGAGCGGGGTGAGGGGCGTTCATCGGGTTGACGTCTCGCTTCCGATCACATGCTGGTACGGGCCGACCACAGCTCCGGGAAGACCACCCGGGCCATGCTGCGCTGCAGCCACGCCAACCCGGCGGAGCCACCGCTGCCGACCTTGGCGCCCATCGTCCGCTGCACCGCCTTGACATGCTGCCAGCGCCACTCGCCGAACTGCTCGGCCACCTCGGTGAGCGCCTCGCCGAGCTGCCGCAGGTGGTTGTCCGGCCCGTTGTCGGCGTAGACGGCCACCCAGGCCGCCTCGATCCGCGGGTGCGCCTCGTGCTCGACGCTGACGTCCCGGTCGAGCAGTTCGGCGGGGAGGTCGAAGCCGCGGCGGGCGAGCAGGGCGACCACGTCGTCCCAGAGGCTCGGCGCGGCGAGCGCGTCGCGCAGTTCGGCGTGGACCTCGGTCTGCCGGCGGAACGGGCGGATCAACGCGGGGTCCCGGAGGCCGAGCAGGAACTCCAGGTGCCGGTACATGGCCGACTGGAAACCGGACGCCTCGCCGAGCAGGTTGCGGAACCGGTTGAAGTCGGCCGGCGTCATCCAGCGCAGTCCGCGCCACGCCGCGTTGAGCGCCTCCAGGTGCAGGGCGGCCCGGCGCAGTGGCGCGAGCGAGTCCCAGACCCGGTCGGCGCGGATCATCTGCTGGGCCTGGAGCAGCTCGTAGCGGGTCAGTCCGAAGTAGAGCTCCATGATCTGGCTGACCATGAGGAAGGACATCTCGCCCGGGTCGTCGCTGAGCGGCTGCTGCAACCGGTGCAGGGTGCTGGCGTGGGTGTACACGTCGTACGGCACCCGGCCGGCGAACTCCAGGGTGGGTTCGCCACCGGTACGCGCCGCCTTCGCCTCGCGCTGCTGGGGCGTGACCGGGCGTACCGCCGCGGTCAGCGTCGCCCCCCGCAGCTCCGTCTGCTTCACCGTCGTCTCCTCCATGAGCCGGTTCCCGCCATGATGTCGCGCGTGGATCGCTTGGCGGAATGCGCGATCAACGGGACTGACCGGTACCGACCTACCGGACCGAAGGCGTGAGGCCCGTTCCGGTTCAGGAAAGTAAGGTCGCCTCATGGACGACATGGACTGGGCGTTGCTGCGTGAGTTGCAGGCCGACGCGCGCCTCTCCTTCAGCGAGCTCTCCCGGCGCGTGCACCTGTCACCGCCCGCGGTCGCGGAGCGGGTACGCCGGCTGGAGGAGTCGGGGGTGATCACCGGCTACCACGCCCACGTCGACCTGGCCCGGGCCGGGCGCAGCGTGGTGGCGCTGATCCGGATGTCCTGTTATGGGTCGCGGTGCATCCTCTACGACCCGAAGGTGCCCACCTGGCAGGAGATCCTGGAGATCCACCGCATCACCGGCGACGCGTGCAGCATGTTGAAGGTGGCGGCCGGATCGATCGACGAGTTCGAGCGGGTGATCGACCGGCTGGCCCCTTACGGTCAGCCCTCCAGCACGATGGTGCTCTCCACCCCGCTGGACTGGCACCCGGTCACCCCGCTCCCGCGTGGCGCCGGACCCGACAACGAACCGGCCGGCCGCCGCCGCTGACCGAAGCCTCCCGGGCGTGCGCCATCCCGCCGCCGAGGCGGTCGGGTTTGCCGGCAGACCAGGGGGAAAACACCGCGGGTCGCCCCAGCAGGACCGGTGCACCGGTGCCGGGAGGGAGGATCATGCGGGGTCAGCGACCGGACGGTGGGGTGTGTCCCACCCCGTCGACCATCCTCAGGCTGCTCGGGGCGTTCGCCCTGATCGCGTCGTTCGTCCTGGTCGGCGCCGCGCCCGCCCGGGCGGGCGAGAACGTCTTCGTCGAGGTCACACCGAACAGCGTGCAGGCCGGCGACCGGGTGCGGCTCCGGGCGAGTTGCGACAACTCGAACAACCGGCAGGCGGAGGTCGAGTCGGACGCGTTCGGCCGGGTGACGGTACGACCGGACAACGGGTTCCTGACCGGCTCGGTGACCGTGCCGGAGAACAAGGAGCCCGGTGACTACCCGGTCAACCTGCGCTGCCCGAACCGCAACACGGCCTCCACCACGCTCACCGTGCTGAACATGGCCCAGCCGAGCAAGGGCCCGGCGACCGGTGGCGGCGGCACCGCCATGGGCGGGGGGACCAGCATGCTGCTGCTGGTCGGCGGGCTGGCCGCGGTCGGTGTCGCGGTGGCGCTGGGCATGGCGGGCAGCCGCCGTCGCGGAGCGGGTTCCTGACCCGGGGGCAGCATGGCCCGCCCTACCGCAGGCCGCAGGCGACCGGACCGGAGCACCTTCCGGACGGCCGCCCGGTCGACACTGCGCGCGTCCGGCCGGTTCGCCGCGAAGACCTCGCGCCGGCTGGGCCGGGTCGCCCGGCACACGCTCACCGCCGGAGTGGCCACCACCGACCCGCAGAACGCGCCGCTGCCGGCCCGGCCCGGGCGTCCGCGAGTGCGGCACCGGCTCGGGGCGGGCGGTGGACCGGGCCTCCCGGTGCTGCTCGTCGCCGGGCTCATGGTGCTGATCGTCGCGATGCTCGGGGTGGAGCGGGTGACCGGGCTCAGCGTCCTACCGGACCAGCTCAGTGCGGGCCTGCGCCCGCCGCCGAAGAAGTTCCCGGTGCTGCCGGCGAGCCGACCGGCGGAGCTCTCCATCCGCACGATCGACCTGCGGGCGCCGGTGCACGACGTGGGAATCGCCGCGGACGGCAGCATCGGGGTGCCGGACGCCGCACGGGCCCACGAGGCCGGCTGGTACGACCAGGGCCCCACCCCCGGCCAGTACGGTCCGGCGGTGATCGTCGGGCACGTCGACACCACCAGCGGGCCGGCGGTCTTCCACGACCTGAAGGAGCTGCGGGCCGGCGACCGGGTGGAGGTGACCCGGGAGGACGGCACCGTGGCGGTCTTCGAGGTGAACTCGGTGCAGCGGTTCGACAAGAACGAGCTGCCGGTGGAGGAGGTCTTCCGCGACTTCAGCCGCCCGAACCTGCGCCTCATCACCTGCGGAGGCCGCTGGGTCGGTGGGGCGACCGGCTACGCCGACAACGTGGTGGTCTTCGCCTCCCTGGTGACCGCGCACCGCTGAGACGCGGCGGCTCACGCCGCCTCGGGCTCCCGCAGGTCGAGCCAGTCGGCCCAGCGCGGGTCGGGCGCCCGGTGGCCGAGCACCCGCCAGGCGTTCCCCTTCGGCGCGGCGGGTGCCGAGTGCAGCCGCCAGCCCAGCTCGGCCGGGGTCTTGTCGCCCTTGGTGTGGTTGCACCGGGCGCAGGCGGCCACCACGTTGTCCCAGGCGTGCCGGCCGCCCCGGCTGCGGGGAAAGACGTGGTCGATGGTCTCCGCCGGCCCTCGGCAGTAGGCGCAGCGCCAACCGTCGCGGGCGAAGATCGCCCGGCGGGACAGCCCGACGTGGGTGCGGTAGGGCACCCGGACGTACCGGGTCAGCCGGACCACCGAGGGCACCGGGAGGGCGTCCCGGGCGCTGTGCAGGATGCCGTCACCGTCGGCCACGCAGACCGCTTTGGCGGAGAGGACGAGGATCGCGGCCCGACGCACCGACACGACGCACAGCGGCTCGTAGGTGGCATTGAGGACCAGCGCACCGGAGCCCACCGTGGGTCGTATGTCAGGCATCGCGCTCACCCTCCCGGTTCAGCGGCCACCTTCCGCGCGCCGCCGACCGGGGACGGGCACGACGCCACCACGGTCGACGCCGGCCGGATCACCGACGTCCGTTGCGCCAATCGTCCCTGATCGGACCCCGGATTGCACGTACTAATCCGGGGTCCCTCATGAAGCATTTTCCGGCCGTGCCAGGATGACCGGTTCACCCCCGTCGGTTCGGGCGGCCGACATCTGACCCCCGGCCCCTCGTCACCTCCGCAGATCCGGACGATCGACGCAGGCGGGGCGCCGACGCCGCCCGCCGGTGGGTCGGCCGCGGCCCCGCCGGTGCTTTGCGGTACGAATTCACGGTGACTGCCTCTGCCCTGACGGCCCTCGCCGCCGCCGCTCCCCCGGACGACAGCCCCAGCCCGGAGTGCCTGAACGAGGCGCTGTGCAACGCCGTCTGGAAGGCGACCCACTGGACCTGGCTCGCTGAGGGCAGCTACTGGATCCTCGTCAAGCCGCTGCGGATCGTCCTGATCCTGCTGCTCGCCGTGGTCGCCCGCTGGGCGGTGCGGAAGACGATCAACCGGCTGGTCCGCACCACCAGCGACGCCGGCGTACCGGCCATGCTGCGGCCGCTGCGCGAGCGGGTGCCGACGGCGGCGACCGAGCCCGGGGAGTTCGTCCCGGAGCGGCGACGGCAACGCGCCGAGGCGATCGGCTCCGTACTGCGCAGCCTCACCACCGCCTTCGTCTTCGGCATCGCGCTGTTGATGATCCTGCGTGAGTTCAGCTTCGACCTGGCCCCGCTGCTGGCCAGCGCCGGGATCGCCGGCGTGGCGCTGGGCTTCGGCGCGCAGAGCCTGGTCAAGGACCTGCTGGCCGGCCTCTTCATGTTGATCGAGGACCAGTACGGCGTCGGCGACACCGTCGACCTGGGCGAGGCGACCGGCGTGGTCGAGTCGGTCGGGCTGCGGGTCACCACGGTCCGGGACGGGCGGGGGGTGCTCTGGTACATCCGCAACGGCGAGATCATCCGGGTCGGCAACAAGAGCCAGGGCTGGGCGCTGGTCGTGGTCGACCTGCCGATCGGTTTCGCCGGTACGGAGGAGGCCACGGCGGTGCTGCGTACCGCGGCCGCCTCGGTGGCGGTGGACCCGGAGCTCGCCCCGGAGATCGTCGAGCCGCCCGAGGTGCTCGGCGTGGAGCAGATGACGGTCGAGGGGGCCGTGATCCGGACGGTGGTGAAGACGACCGCCGACGGCCAGTTCGCGGTCGGCCGGGAGCTGCGCCGCCGGCTCGCCGAGGCGCTGGAGAACTCCGGGATCACCGCGCAGATCGCCGCCGCCCGCCTCTTCCCCGGCGTGACGACCCGGCCGGTCGACGGCGAGACCGGCCAGAGCGGCGCGACCTGAGTCTTTCTCGGCCGTCCATCGACGGAGGGGTCGCGGGCCGCCCGGCCCCTCAGGTATCGTCCGTTCGTTCAGTCGGAGATGCGACGATCTATCCGTTCGCCCTAGCCAGTCGTCAGACGATCGGGCAGAATCCGGGGCACGTGTTCCCGCCAGAAGCGTGCTGCGTCCTCGCTGATCCGCAGATCTGACGAGAGTTCTCGAGCCGGTGCCGTCATCAGTGGCCTGCCCCCTCGGGAGCGATGGAGGCGACGGTGACCGACGAGCGACCCTCTCCGGAAGGGCCGGCGACCTTCCGCGAGGTCTTCGCCCAACGGGAGTTCGGGGCCGTCTTCACGGCGGGTGGACTCTCCTGGATCGGCGACTATCTCGCCAAGGCCGCGGTCACCGTGTTGGTCTACCAGGAGACCCGGTCGGTCGCGCTCTCCGCCGCCGCCTTCGCGGTGAGCTTCCTGCCGTGGCTGGTCGGCGGCCCGCTGCTCGCCGCGCTCGCGGAGCGCCACCCGTACCGGCGGGTGATGGTGGCGTGCGACCTGATTCGCATGACGCTGATGGTGCTCATCGCCATCCCGGGTCTGCCGGTGTACGTCGTGCTGGCGCTGCTCTTCCTCGCGACCCTGGCCAACCCGCCCAGCCAGGCCGCGAAGTCCGCGCTGATGGCACAGATCCTCACCGGCGACCGGCTGGTGCTCGGGCTCTCCCTCAACGCCAGCGCCGGCCAGGCAGCCCAGGTGGTCGGCTATCTGGTGGGGGCCGCGATCGCCCAGTTCGACCCGGCCGTCGCGCTGCTGATCAACGCGGCCACCTTCGCCGTCTCGGCGGCCCTGCTCCGCTTCGGCGTGCGGGAGCGGTCGGCGGCGCTGGACGTCGCGAGCCGTACCCATCTGCTCCGGGAGACCGCCGAGGGGTTCCAGATCGTCTTCGGCACTCCGGTGCTGCGGGCGATCGCCGTGCTGGTCTTCAGCTCCATGCTCTTCTCGATCGTGCCCGAGGGGCTGGCCGCGGCGTGGGCGGACCAGAAGGCCGGCGGCGACCTGGACCCGGGTCTGGCGCAGGCGGTCATCATGGCCGCCAATCCGGTCGGCTTCGTCCTCGGTGGCCTGCTGATCGGGCGCGCCTTCGGCCCGGCCCGGCGGCTGACCCTGATGCGGCCGCTGGCCGTACTCGCCCCGCTGACCCTGGTGCCCGCCCTGCTCGACCCCTCGCCGGTGGTGGTGGCGCTGCTCGCCGCCGCCTGCGGCTTCGCGGTCGCGGGCATGCTGCCGACGGCGAACGGGCTCTTCGTCCAGGTCCTGCCGGACGCCTTCCGTGCCCGCGCCTTCGGCGTGATGGCCACCGGGATGCAGGTGATCCAGGGGCTGGCCGTGCTGGTCACCGGCGTGCTCGCCGACCGCTTCGCCATCCCGTCCGTGGTCGGCGTGTGGAGCGCCGCCGGGGTCGTGCTGATGCTGGTGGCCAGCCTGAGCTGGCCCAGCCGCCCGACGGTGGAAGCGGCCGTCGCGCTCGCCTCGAGCGCGCAGACCGGCCCGGTCCCGCCCCGATCCGCCGGCCCGGCCCGCGTCACCCCTGCCGGCGGCCCGGGGAGCGCAGCCGCGGCCGACCTGCCGGGCGACGATGCCGTCGACGGCGATCGGGCCCGGCACGCGGTCACCTGAGTTCCGTGGGGGCGCCCGGCCCCGCCGTGGGACCGCCACGCCCGGCGGCGCCCGGCCGGCTCGACGGGCGGGATGTGGAGTGCGTGAAGCGTCTGCCCACCCCTCGTGACCGGGCGCACAGCGGCGAGCGTCTCCTCCGTGCCGCCGCCGGTCGGGTGCCTGGCAGGATGGAGCGGTGAACCCCGCAGGCGAATCCGACCGCTCCCGGCCGTCGCAGACCCTCTTCGACGCGATCGGCGGCGAGCCCACGTTCCGCAAGCTGGTGGACGAGTTCTACGCCGGGGTGGCGGCCGACCCGCTGCTGCGCCCGATGTACCCGGAGGAGGACCTGGGCCCGGCGGCCGACCGGCTGACCCTCTTCCTCATCCAGTACTGGGGCGGCCCGAACACCTACTCCGCCCAACGGGGGCACCCGCGACTGCGGATGCGGCACGCGCCGTTCCGGATCGGGGTGGCCGAGCGGGACGCCTGGCTGCACCACATGCGCCGGGCGGTCGATCGGCTCGACCTGCCGGCGGAGCAGGCCACCGCGCTCTGGGACTACCTGGAGCGGGCCGCGTACTTCATGGTCAACGTGATGGAGGACCCGGCCTGACCGGCCGCCGGGCGGGGCCGACCGGCGTCGCGGCCGGGCCGCCCACCCGGCCCACCGCCTGAGCCCGGCCGCTCACCGGCGCACCGCGTGAGCCGGCCCGCGTACGGGTCCGCCCGCGCGAGCCGGCCCGGAGCCCGCCGAACCCGCGACCCGAGCCCGCGCACGGGTCCACCTGCCCGAGCCGGCGCGAAACCGGCCGAGCTGCAGCCCTGGCCGGCTCGCGGATCCACCTGCACGAGCCGGCGCGAAACCGGGGCGAACCGTGGCCCGGTCGACGTCCCACCGGTCTTCCGGGCCCGCGCCCCCGGCAGGGACGGTCGGGCTCGGGAGCTCAGAGCAGGGCGCCCTCGTCGTGCAGCCAGTCCACGAAGCTCGTGGCCACCGCCGCGCCACAGTCGAGCATCTCGACCAGGAGCGCGTCGTGGGCTCCGGCTCCCATCGGCACCTGCAACTCGGCGTAGATGGGCAACTGGCCACGCTCGGTGGGGTCGCCGACGTACGCCTTGCAGAACCGGCGGGTGTGGTTCCACTCGTTGACCACGCGGTAGGCCCGGTCGGCCCAGTCCGGCGGCACCGTCGCGTGTGGACGGGCCCGCATGACCAGGATCTCGTCCTCCGGCCCCTCGAGGGTGACCAGCACGGCGTGCCGCTCCCACATGGCGAGCAGGTTGCCGTCGCCGTCGGCCAGATAGCGCACGTCGAGCAGGTCGAGCGCGTCGCAGACCCGGCTCAGGGTGACCGGCGCGACGGTCGCCGGTATCTCGGCGAGCACGGACCGGTCGTTGGGCTTGCAGTCGTCTTCCGGTTGGCGCGGGGACGGCGGTCCGATCCGGACGGTGCCCTCCACTGTGATCCCGCTTCGAGTTTCCGGGTCGCCGCCGTTGGCGGGACCGGGGCGCCATGACCACCACGGCATCGCTCGCGCACCTCACTCCCCAGCGGATCCAGTCGCCTACCGTGCGTTGGATCCGAGGATGGACGGTACCCGGACAGCCGGGTTGAAGCATCCCCCCAACGACCGCCCCAGGCTAGAAGGATGATGCCTGGTCAGCCGTTCGGATGAGGCGTGAGGGACATCACGGCAAGATCCGTGCCTTTCTGCAACCATGCCGCTCCGTACGGTCCCACCAGGCCGACCCATCGGCCCGCGACGCGCACCTGCACGTCGGCGACCGGTCCGGGCTGCTCCGGCGCGCCCAGGAAGCCCATCCGGACGAGCCCCTGCACGAGCCGCTGCGGCACCTCGACGGCGGGACCCGGCGGGTCGTCCGGGGTGACCAGTACGGCGACGTGATCGAGCAGCGCGTCGCGCAGCGCCCGCTGCCCCACCGCCCGGCCTCCGACACCCTGCTCGCTCGCCGTGCGCAGGGTGCCCGCCGCCGCCCGGGCGATCCGCCACACCTCGCCGGCGGGGAGGACCTCCACCGGCCGGCTCGCCGCCGGAGGCAGCGGCCAGCGCCACTGCGCGTCCCGCCGGGGCGGGAGCGCCGGGCCGGAGCGCTCCAGCTCGGCGAGCAGATCGGCGGCGCCGACGGCCACGTCGCCGGCGCCCGGACCCGCGACCGTCCGCACCACCAACACCTGCCACGGCAGCCGGGCCCAGATGGCGATCCGGTCCGCCCCGACCGGCCGGAGCCGCACCGGCGCGGACCGGTCCAGCCGGACGAGCCGGGCCAGGAACGCCCCGGCGTCGGCCGACCCGACGATGCCGTGACCGCCGTTCGGGGCGGCCCCCTCCGGCCC
>NZ_SMKG01000440.1 GCF_004348525.1 Micromonospora sp. 15K316
GGAAGCTAAGCCCTCCAGCGCCGATGGTACTGCACTCGGGAGGGTGTGGGAGAGTAGGACACCGCCGGACATTCTTTCCGTTCAGGGTCACCCGTTCCGGGTGGCCCTGAACGCGTTTCCGCCCCTACTTTCCGGGACGGGACGGCGTGGCGGGGTTGCCTGCGATCTGGCCTACTGTCCGCCGACGACACCATTCCGGCAGCAGACCATGTCGGGCCATGTCGCCGACGCGGCAGAGCATGCCGACAGGAAAGCCGCTGACGAGAAAGGCCCGCTCCCGTGAGCGGGCCTCGGTCGTATCGACCGGCGGGACAGCGGGCCGGCAGGGAAACCGACGGCGGTCAGCCGCGGGTCTGGATGACGTTCCGGATGTCGGCGAAGAGCTTGCCCGCGTCGTCGACCGTGCGGCCGGGGAACATGCCCAGCACCACGCTGCCGTGGTCGGCCCACCCGCAGACCGCGAAGTCCCCGCCGTCGCCGCTGGTGGTGCCGCACTTCATGACTCCGCCGAGATCGCCGGCCGGCACCTCACGCAGCCCGGTCACCTTGCCCGTCTCGTCGGCCATCAAGCCGAAGAGGCTGTCCAGGTCGCGTTCCGGCTGCCAGAGCAGGGTCGTGCCGCCGAAGATCAGAACGGACCGCTTCTCGTCGGCCGGGTCACGGTAGACCGTGCCGAAGCTGCGGTCGAGCTCGATGTCCGCGGCGAAGCCGCTCCGCAGGTAGTCGGCCGTGCTGCGGGCCCGTTCGCTGTCGTCCCGGCTGAGACCGGCCACCTGGTCGGGTGAGGAGATCCGGGTGTCCTTCTCCTGAGCGACCCGCCAGCCCGCCACCCCGAACACACC
>NZ_SMKG01000441.1 GCF_004348525.1 Micromonospora sp. 15K316
GAGCCTTTTCCAAGCTGATCTTGCGGCTCAGGGCCGGTGTGGCAGGCCCGGTGATCGATGGGTGCGAGGCTCCAGGTAGGACAGCTGTCGACCAAGACTCGAAGCCCCGACCGGGAGCCTCGCCATGCTGTCCTACCCCGCCACGATTCCGTTGTCCAGCCGCGCCCTGAACCACCTCGCCGACCGCATCCGCGGCCACCGTCAGCAGCGCCGGTCCCGGTGGCGGCGCCTCGACCCGGGCCGGCAGGCGCTGCTGGCTCTCGCCCACCTGCGCAACGGCGACACCTACACCCGACTCGCGGCCGGCTTCGAGATCGGCGTCGCCACCGCCTGGCGATACGTGCAGGAAGCGATAGCCCTGCTCAGTTCGGCAGCCGACGACCTGGACACCGCCATGGAACGGATCCGCCGGCTGGCGTACGCGATCCTGGACGGCACCCTGATTCCGATCGACCGAGTCGCCGATCAGCGCCCGTACTACTCCGGGAAACACAAGCACCACGGCGTGAATGTGCAGGTCATCGCCGATGCCGCTGGCCGGCTCGTCTGGGCTTCACCGGCGCTGCCCGGTTCGGTCCATGACCTGGCCGCAGCCCGAACCCGCGGCATCATCGAGGCGCTGAGCAGGGCAGACGTGATGACCTTCGCCGATAAGGGCTACCAAGGAGCCCGAGGCAGCGTGCGCACTCCGTTCAAGCGGCACCGTTTCCGCCCGAAGCTCTCACGCCGGCAGAAGGCCGTGAACCGCGCCCACGCGAAAATCCGCGCCCGCGGCGAACGGGCGATCGCCACCCTCAAGACCTGGAAGATCCTGAACAAGCTGCGCTGCTGCCCACGGCG
>NZ_SMKG01000442.1 GCF_004348525.1 Micromonospora sp. 15K316
GGGTGGTGTGCCGGCAGGGCGGTGGCGCGTCCGCCCTGCCGGCACGGTCATCGGGTGGGTGTCACAGGGTGGCGCACTGGCCGGCGCGGGGGCCGGTCACGGTGTTGCGGATGTTGAGGTTGGTCGGTGCGGTGGTGTTGCCGGCGCAGGCCAGCGGGCCGGTGACCCGGGTGCCGGCGAGCAGCGGCTGGGTGGTGGTGCGGTTGGCGGAGAGGTCGACCGGGCCGGTGACGGTGAGGTCGATCAGGGAGATCGCGTCGGTGGTGCCGGTGACCCGGAGCGGGCCGGTGATCTTGCTGTTGGCGAGCAGGACGCCGGCGGCGCCGGTGGCGTTGACGGGTCCGGTGATGGTGGTGTCGGTGGCGACGAGCGTCGCGCCGGGCCGGACGGTGACGGGGCCGGTGACGGTGGCGTCGGCCAGGCAGGCGAAGCCGGTGATCGTGAGGGGCCCGGTGTGGCGGCCGGTGCGGGTCGGGTAGACGCGCTGGCCGTCGACGAGGTTCTCCACGCCGACTGCGTCGAGCAGGAGCGGGATCAGGCCTCGTTCGGGCTGGTTGAGGGGGACGTAGTAGCCGTCGGCGGCCTTGACGACCTTCCAGCCGTGGTCGGCGATGCGTTCGGCGGCGGTGGTGACGGCGCCGGTGGGGCCGTCGGTGCGGGGGCCGTGGTACTGCTCCTCGGTGAGCTTGTAGGCGCAGGGGGCGTTGTCGAGGATGAGGTCGGCCGGTGGGGCGTCGATCGGCGGCGGGCTGCTGCCGGGGTGCGGGGC
>NZ_SMKG01000443.1 GCF_004348525.1 Micromonospora sp. 15K316
CACCCCACCGTCACCGGCCATCCCGATCCGGACACCGACGCCAGTCGGGTCAGCGACGGCACAGCAGGGGCCTTCCCCCTACCCCGGACGGGTCATCGGCCGTGACACGAGTCACGCGGCGGGGCGGGTGATGTTCGTCCCGGCGATTCGGTTCACCGGTCCGACCGGTGCCACGACGCCGCCGCGCCCCGCCCCTCGGCTGCTCCGGGCACGCCGACCGGAAGCCCGGTCAGGCCGGCGGTGCCGTCCGAGCCGGCACGGCGACGGTCAGCCCAGCGAGAGCAACAGGGCCAGCCCCAGGCCGATCAGGCTCAGCACCAGGCCGGCCCCGCCGCAGCTGATCCCCGCCACGGCCAGCCCGTGGCCGGTGAACCGGACGGCGGGTGGGGGTAGCGGCCGGCGGATCTGCCGCAGACCGAGCAACCCGGCGGCCGTCGCACCCGCGCCGGTGAGCACGCCGAGGACGGTGAAGGCGCCGGCCGCCCAGACCCCAGTCCAGCTGCCCCCGGTCACGCCGAAGCAGATGACCAGGATCGACACGAGGATCGAGACGATGCCGGCCACCAGCGCACCGACCGCCAGGCCGGAGGTGACCGGCGGCACGTCCAGGTGCACCACACCGAAGGGAGTGCCGGCCAACGGCTCCACCCGCGTCGGCGCCAGGGGCCGGGCGTCCGTCGGCGGCGGCACGTGCGGAACCGGCGGTGCACCCCAGCTCGGCGCGCCCGGCGCGGCCCCGCTCGGCCCTCCCGGCACACCCCACGGC
>NZ_SMKG01000444.1 GCF_004348525.1 Micromonospora sp. 15K316
GCCGGCGGTCAGATGGCGCCGCCGTTGGCGTACACCACCTGGCCGTTGATCCAGCGGCCCGGGCCGGCGAGGAACGCCACGATGGGCGCGACGTCCTCGGGCATGCCCATCCGGCCCAGCGGCGGCTCGGCGGCGATCCGGGCGATGGTCTCCTCGTCCTTGCCGCGCAGGAACAGCTCCGTGCCGATCGGGCCGGGAGCAACGGTATTAACCGTGATGTCACGACCGCGTAGCTCACGGGCGAGGATCAGCGTCATCGCCTCCACCCCACCCTTCGCGGCCGCGTACGCCGTGTATCCGGGACGGCTGAACTTGGTGATTGAGCTGGAGGTGTTGATGATCGCGCCTCCGGCGCGTACCCGGCGGGCGGCCTGCTGGGTGACCACGAAGGCGCCGCGTAGGTTGACTCGGATCGTGCGATCGAGGGTGTCCAGGTCGAGATCGACCAGCGGACCCATCGGCATGATCCCGGCCATGTTCACCACCACGTCGACGCCACCGAACTCCCGCTCCGCCGCGTCGAACATCGCGGCCACGGCGTTCTCGTCGGCGACATCGGCCTGGAACGCGATCGCCTTCACGTCGGTGCCGGCCAGAGCGGTCATGGTCGCGTCCGCGTCGGCCTTGTTGCCCGCGTAGTTGACGACCAGGGCGTAACCCTCCTCGGCCAGCCGCTGCACGACCTGCCGGCCGATGCCCCGGGAGCCGCCGGTGACGATCGCTACCCGCTGTTCCTTGCTCATGTCGAGCCTCCGTT
>NZ_SMKG01000445.1 GCF_004348525.1 Micromonospora sp. 15K316
GAGACGGGGGGAGCGATGGCGTGGGGGGTGCGGAGGTCGGCCGCGCCACCACGGCGGGCTCGGCAACTACGGCGGGCTCGGCAACCACGGCGGGCTCGGCCGCCACGGCCGGCTCGGGTGCGGGCGGTCCGGCGAGCTCGGTCGTGGTGGGCGGCGTGGACGCGGACTCGGGTAGCGGCGCGGTCGCGGTCGGCTGCCCGGCGCCAGAGGTGGCGGGCGGTGCGGGGACGCGGCGCGGTGGTTCCGCCGGCCCTGGCTCCGCTTCTGCGGGCCTGACGGCGGGCGGCGTGGACACCGGCGCGGCGGTGACGGATGGGTCGGACGCGGTGGGCCGCACGGGTCGATCGGTTTCTCCCGCGCGGGGCGTGGGCGGCCCCGGAACCGGGTGCGACGCCCCGACCGTGACACGGTCGCCGTCGCTCTCCGTGCCGGGCGTCGCCGGGTCCGTCGGCCGGGTGCCGGGCGTCCGCGTGCCCGGGGTCTGCGCCTCCGACGGCTCCGGCGTTGCCGGGGACGGCGGAGACGGAGCCGGGACGGGTCGCACCCACTCGGGCGCCGTGGAGACCGGGGCGGCGGACGGCGTGGCGACCGGGTCGGCGGGCGCTGCGGAGACCGGGGC
>NZ_SMKG01000446.1 GCF_004348525.1 Micromonospora sp. 15K316
GTACACCGACACGTGCCCTTGACGTGGAAGAGGGGCCGAGGTAGGACGGTGGGCTGGACAGCATTCTGTCCAGCCCACCGTAATCACCGACGCAGCGCGTGCCCGGCGGGGCCCGCAGGTTGTGCCCCTACCTCCGCTGCGCGCAGGGCGTCAGGGAAGGCCGGTGAGCGCTTGGTGGCGCATGGCTTCGTCCGTGCGGTTTTGCCAGGTGACCGCCTCTCACTTGTCAGCCTTGCGCCGGCTGTCGTGTTGCTCAGCCGGCTGTGGTGGGTCGACCTCGACGAAGCCCCAAAGCCGCTCGATGAGTTGCAGGGCTCGCGTGCGGTACCGGTCGGCGAAACCGCGACAGATCGCGGGTTTCGCCTGCGGGTACAGGTAGTGCGGCAAGGTGTCGTGGCAAACGATGTAGGAGTCTTGCTCGCGGGCCTGCGTGACGAGGGCACGCAGTCGTCCCGGACCGAGGTGCATCCGGTTGCCGGGGCGAAGATGCAGGTGTCGCACTGCCGCGACATCAGCCGTGACTTCCCGAGGACCGGATCTCCGACGTTGAGTTCCTCCTGCCGGCCGACGTCATCGGTGGAGTGGGGCGCAGGTTCC
>NZ_SMKG01000447.1 GCF_004348525.1 Micromonospora sp. 15K316
CCGCCCTGGCCGCACGACGTGCCGATGCCCGGGTGCTGCTGCTCGACCGGGCGGATTTCCCCCGGGACAAGGCGTGCGGGGACGGGATCGCCGCGCACGCGGTGGACATGCTCGCCGAGCTGGGGGTGCCGGACGCGGTCGCCGGCTATCCGCCGCTACCGGCGTTGCGACTGCTCGGGCCGGGCGGGGGCGCCGTCGCCCGGGCGCTGCCCCGCCCGGCGTACACGGTGCCCCGGGAGGTCTTCGACGCGCGGCTGGTCGCGGCGGCAGTGGCGGCCGGGGCGGAGCTGCGCCGGCACACCGTACGCCGGTTGGCGCAGGCCGGCGGCCGGGTCGTCCTCGACGGTGAGATCGCGGCGCGGGTCGTGGTCGGCGCGGACGGGGCCGGGTCGGTGGTCCGGCGGCTGCTCGGGCATCCGGTCAACCCGGACCGGCACCTCGCCCTGGCCATGCGGGGGTACGCCCCGGCCCTGCCCGGCCCGCCGGAGCAGCTCATCGTCACCTCCGGTGCCCGGTGGCCCGCGTACGCCTGGTCGTTCCCGATCGGTGACGGGCGGGCGAACGTGGGGTACGGGGAGGTGC
>NZ_SMKG01000044.1 GCF_004348525.1 Micromonospora sp. 15K316
CCCCTGACCCCACCCCCACGCGGCTGATCATGAAGTTGTTGCCGTGACACGCCGAGGCGAACGGCAACAACTTCATGATCGCGCCGGGGTCAGGCGACGGGGGCGTCGCCATGACGCCGACCATCAGGCCGCCCGCGCCGAGACCCTGGACCGCCCGGAAGGCGATGAGCTGGACCATTCCGTCGGCGGGCCCGCCGAGGAGGCCGGAACCGGCCATGCCGCAGAGCGCCGAGCCCACCAGGAAGATGACGACCGAGGTGAGGAAGACCGACTTGCGCCCGTAGAGGTCGCCGAACGGCTCAACGTGACGAAGGCCGCCCTCTACTACCACTTCAAGAGCAAGGACGAGATCGTCTCCAGCTTCGTGCAGGACCGGCTGGAGCGGATCGACTCGCTCGTCGCCTGGGCCGACGCGCAGCCGGCCAACCGGGACACCCGGCGCGAGCTGATCGCCCGGTACGCCGACGCCATGTTCACCGACGACCACCCCTCGGTGATGCGCTTCTTCGAGCAGAACCAGACGGCGCTCAAGAGCCTGACGGCCGGGCAACAGATGCGCGGCCGGATGATGCAGCTGGCCAGCGCCTCCGCCGCGGCGACGAATCCCCGGCGGCGCAGCTGCGCGCGGCGCTCTCCCTCTTCGCCGTGCACAGCAGCTGGTTCGCCGTACGGACGCCGCACATCACCGACGCGGAACGCCGGAAGATCGCCCTCGAGGTGGCCGACGAACTGCTCGCGCGGATCGGCGAGCCGGAGCGAGTCGGCGGCGACGCCTAACCACCCGACTCGGGTCGCCGGTATCTCGGGCAGTCCGGTCCGCGTGATGCCCCGACGTCGAGGAACCCGAGTCGATCACCGGGCGTTCCCGGGGTGAACGGCCACCGTTGCGGCTCGGCCCCGGCCGGATGCGTCAGACCGGGCCGGGCCGGGCCGCGCCGGGCACGTCGGCCGGGAGGCGTCAGGGGCGGGGCAGTTCGAGACGGAGGGCCAGCAGCTCGACCCCCGGCAGCGGCGACCAGTCCTTCTCCGGGACCCGGACGAAACCGAGCCGCTCGTAGAGGCGCCGCGCCTGCTCGGCCATCCCGTGGCGGACGCAGATCACCACGGCCGAGCAGCCGAGCTCGGCGGCCCGCTCGATGCACGCGCGGGCCAGCGCGGCGCCGGCGCCGAGCCCCTGCGCCGCGGGGTCGACGGCGAGCATCCGGAACTCCGCTTCGCCGGGACCGGCGAGTTCGGCGTACCGGCTGCCGGGCAGCACGAAGGTGACCGAGCCGAGCACCCGGCCCGCCGCGTCCTCGGCGACCAGCACCGTGCCGTTCTCCGCCCGAGTCGGCACGTCGGCCAGCACCGCGCCGTAGCCGTTCTCCCCCTTGAGCTGCCCGTCCGCCTCGTACGCGGCCACCGTGAGCCGGGCGATCGCGGGAAAGTCGGCCGGCGTGGCCGGCCGGACGAGCAACCCCGTCAAGCGATCACGGCGATCAGGTCGCCGTCCTGCACCACGTCGCCCTCGTTGACCGCGAGCTGCTGGAGGATCCCGTCGGACTCGGCGACGACCGGGATCTCCATCTTCATCGACTCGAGGATCACCAGCGTGTCCCCCTCGGACACCGAGTCGCCCTGCGACGCGACGACCTTCCAGACGTTCGCCACCATCTCGGCGCGAATCTCCTCGGCCATCTCCCCGGCCCTCCCCTCTCGTGGTTACCTGACGACGTATCCAATCATGCGGCCGGCAGGTGTGAGAGCGGCGCGGCCGGGCACCCACCCCGGCCCGGCCGAGTCGGGCGACCCACGTGCTCGACGCCCCGGCGCGGCACGGGCCACGTGGGCCGCACTAGCATCAGCGGGTCGGACCCGGTGCCGGGCGACCGGTGGGTGCACCGGCGCCGAGGTCGTCAAGCCGGATCCGACCATCAAAGGAGGTCACCATGGCGAAGAAGGCTCGCAAGAAGAAGGCCCGCAAGAAGAGCGGCGCCAACCACGGCAAGCGCCCCAACTCCTGACCTCGTGGCGGGCGAGCCCGCCGACGACCAGTCAGCTCCCCCGGCCCCGGGCCGGGAACGCCGGTGGCCCGGGTCGACGATCGACCCGGGCCACCGCGCGTGTGAAGGTTTCTCAGTCGGCGAGTTCGCGCGACTCCGTGCTCTCGAAGACGACCAACTCGGTGAGCTTGACGCGCAGGCGCTCCCGCAGCTGCTCCGGCGCGGTCTCGTTGCCGCAGCAGCGCGCCACCAGCGCCCTCACCTCCTGCTCGATGCCGTACTCGCGCAGGCACGGCCCGCAGTCGTCGAGGTGGTGCCGGATCAGCGAGCGCCTGTCGTCGGCGCACTCGAGATCCAGGTAGAGGTAGACCTCGGCGAGCACCTCGCGGCAGTCCGTCTCGTGCGGCTCTCCACAGCTCACGTCACACCTCCCGGCCGGCGGGAGCGGTCGAGCCCTTGGTGGCGGCGCTGAAGCCCCGCTCCTTGGCATACTGCTCCAGCAGCTTGCGCAGATTACGCCGACCACGGTGCAGACGCGACATCACCGTGCCGATCGGCGTACCCATGATGTCGGCGACCTCCTTGTAGGAGAAGCCCTCGACATCGGTCAGGTAGACCGCGAGGCGGAACTCCTCCGGCAGCTGCTGGAGGGCCTCCTTGACGTCGCTGTCCGGCAGCCGGTCCAGCGCCTCGGTCTCGGCCGAACGCAACCCGCTCGAGGTGTGCGACTCGGCCTCGGCGAGCTGCCAGTCGGTGATCTCGTCGGTCGGCGCCTGCACCGGCTGGCGCTGCCGCCGACGGTAGGAGTTGATGTAGGTGTTGGTCAGGATCCGGTAGAGCCAGGCCTTCAGGTTGGTGCCCTGCTCGAACTGGTGGAAGGCCGCGTACGCCTTCAGGTAGGTCTCCTGGACCAGGTCCTCGGCATCCGCCGGGTTGCGCGTCATCCGCAGCCCGGCAGCGTAGAGCTGATCGACGAATGGCATCGCGTCCCGCTCGAAGCGGGCCCTGCGCTCGTCCGTCTTCTCGGTCGTCAACCGCACGTCCCCTCGCGTCGGATGCTTTCCCGCCGAGGATACGCGCACGGGCGTGCCCACAGATTCACTTCCGGCCGGTGTGCTCGTGCTCACCGCGGCCGTTCCGCCCGACGTGGCGGGCCATTCCGGTCCGGCGAGCAGCCGGCGTAGCTGTCGCACGTCCCGGTCGTCCCGCTCCCGGCTCCGTGTCTCGATCGGCACCCCGGTCCCCCCTCCGCGAAGAAAAGTCGTCCCGGGGGTAGTAACGCGGGTGTGGGGTGGAGCATTCCGAACGCCGCCGCGTGATCGACCCGGGCGCGGCAGGTCGGTGCGGTCCCGGCGAGGTTCGGGCGGTCATCGTTCGCCGCCCGTCCCCTTTCCTGGTCCCGGCGTCGGCGCGGCCGGCGCTGGGACCAGGAAGGGCCTGGGAGGATGGTTCCGCCGCCCGAACCGGACGTTCGGCACCATCCGATGCAACGACCCTCCTCGGCCGCCGGAAACGGCCCGTTCGGCACGCGCGATCCCCGTCGCACGTCCGCACCCGGGCTGCGACCGCCGGTCCGGACCCGCCGGTCCGCAGCGCCCCGCAGGTCGGTGACGCCCTACGCGCCCGCCGGGTCTGCGGCCCGGTCCGCCGGGCCGCCCGCACGTCAGCGCCCGGCCCAGCCCTGTCCGCGCAGCCAGTCCCGCACCACGGCCGCCACCCCGGCTGGATCCTTCCGCAGGTCGTGCACCTCCCCGGGCCGGGTCAGCACGGTCACGCCGGGGCTCGCCTCGGGCACACCGAACGGGTCCCGGTCGCCGTTGACCACCAGGGTCGGCAGCCCGGTCAGCAGCTCCGCCGCCCGGGACCGCTCCGGCCGACCCGGCGGGTGCAGGGGAAAGGCGAGGGCCACGATCCCCGCCGCGCCGACCGCGCCCGCCGTGCGGCAGGCCACCCGGGCGCCACTGGAGCGGCCGCCCACGAGCACCGGCACGGCCCGATGCCACTCACGCAGCACGGCGAGCACCGCCGTCCACGCCTCGTCGAGGTGCCCGGCGGGCGCGGGCGCGCGCCGGCCGGCCACCCGGTACGGCTGGGTCACCCGGACGACGCCGACGCCGGCGGCCACCACCGCGTCGCGTACCGCGAGCAGATCCGGGGCGTCGACGTCGCCGCCCGCGCCGTGCCCGAGCACGAGCAGGGACGCGGCCGGGCCGGCCGGCAGGTCGGTGTCGAGCCGGGCCGGCCCGCGAGGCGTAGTGATCTCGTCGTGCTGCGTCACCGACCCATTCTCTGCCCTGCCGACCGGCATTACGCCGGGACCTTCCGCGTCAGCCGCAGGCCGGCCGACCCGACGGCAGGGAATCCGAGCCGGTCGGGGCCGCTTCGCTCAGCTGAGCGGGACGAGGGTGAGCAGGCGGTCGCGGACCGGCGGACCGGCCTCCTCGGCGGCCTCCGGATCCGGTTCGACCTCGGCACGCCAGGCGACCAGCATGGCCCGGCGCTCGCGGGGCGTGGTCGCGCCCCACACGCCGTGGCAGTCGCCGACCTCGAGCGCCCAGGCGAGGCACGAACCCTGCACCTCGCAGCTGCGGCAGAGCGCCACCGCCGCGTCCGCGGGCTCGTTCGGCGCGGGAAAGAACGTCTCCGGATCAACTGTCTGGCAGGTTCCTCTGGTCCGCCACGCCTCGTCCTCACGTCGCTCGCGCAACGCGCGGAGCAGACGTGGATCTCGACGTGCGGCAGCAACCTCGTGCGGGCGGGGCATGCGCGCCCGGGTCATTCACCCACCTCCCCCGTGGGACCGGCAAGATCGATGGGTGTCATCCGCCCCCTGCGAATCGACACTCACCACCGGCGCTGTGTTCTACCGCACTTCCGGAGGGGGTCACAAGGGGCTATCGGGAAGATGGCTGAACGGCCGGGAGACGTTTCACCCGTAACACTGGCAAATCGGTACGCGACAATGCGCAAGCCGCGATCAGAACAGGGTCGGCTCCGCCACGTCGACGACGGGGACGAGCGGCACCCGCGCGGTCAACCGCGGACCGTCGTTACGGACGTCACCGACCGCCGGGCCGACCGGACGGACCTCCAGCCCGGCGAGCCACTCGGGGGCCGGCGGGACGAGCAGCGCGGCCGGATCGTCGGTGGAGGTCAGCCAGGACGCCCAACTCTCCCGGGGCAGCAGCAGCGGCATCCGGTCGTGCACCTCCGCCAGTTCGCCGAGCGCGGCGGTGGTGAGCACGCTGAAGGTGAGCCGCTCCCCGTCGCCGGAGCCCCAGGTCGACCAGATGCCGGCGAAGGCCAGCACCGAGCCGTCCCTCGGCGTCATGTAGTAGGCCTGCCGGCCCTCCGGTGAGCGCACCCACTCGTACCACCCGTCGGCCGGGACCAGGCAGCGACGGCGGGCGAAGGCGCCGGCGTACGCCCGGCTGGTCGCCACCGTCTCGGCGCGTGCGTTGATCATCCGCGCGGCCCCGGCGGCGCTGCGGGCCCAGTGCGGCAGGAAACCCCAGCGGCCCACGGCGAGGGCGCGATGCCCCTGCGGGCTCAGCCGCACCAGCGGGACCGGGTCGGTGGGCGCGACGTTGTAATCCGGGCCCACCTCGCCGCCGGTGTCGTCGGACGACTCGAAGACGGCGCTCAGCTCGCCGGAGCTCCGGGTCGTCGCGTACCTGCCACACATGTCCCACACGCTAACCCGCCGGACGCCCGGCCGGCTGTCCCGACTAACGGGCGGCCGGCGTCACCGGCCGGCGGACACGGCAGAATGTAACCGTGGGGAATCTGACCGCGACCCGGCCGCTGAAGCCGTGGACGGCACCGACCGCCTCCGATCCGGTCGCGGCCACGCTGCGCCTGCCCGGATCCAAGTCGATGACCGCCCGCGCGCTGGTGCTCGGCGCGCTGGCCAACGGTCCGTCGACGCTGGCCGGGCCGCTACGCGCACGGGACACCGAGCTGATGGCCGCCGGCCTGCGCGGCATGGGCGCGCACATGTCGATCAGCGACGACGAACGCTGGCTCGTCCGACCGCACCGGCTCGTCGGCCCCGCGCACGTCGACGTCGGCCTGGCCGGCACGGTGATGCGCTTCGCGCCGCCGGTCGCCGGGCTGGCCGACGGCCGGATCACCTTCGACGGCGACCCGCAGGCCCGGACGCGACCGCTCGGCCCGCTGATCGGCGCGCTGCGCTCGCTCGGCGTGCGGATCGACGTCGCCGGTCCCGACAGCCTCCCGCTCACCGTGCTCGGCGTCGGCCGGGTCGCGGGCGGCGAGGTCGTGATCGACGCCTCCGCCTCCAGCCAGCTGGTCTCCGGCCTGCTGCTGGCCGCCCCCCGCTTCGACCGTGGGGTGGTGGTCCGGCACGTCGGCCCGCCGGTCCCCTCCGCACCCCACCTGCGGATGACCGTGCAGATGCTGCGCGCCGCGGGCGCCGCCGTCGACGACACCGTCCCGGACGTCTGGACTGTCGAGCCGGGGCCGCTCGCCGGGCGCGGCTGGCAGATCGAGCCGGACCTCTCCGGCGCCGTGCCGTTCTTCGCCGCCGCCCTGGTCACCGGGGGCGAGGTCACCCTCAAGGGGTGGCCGCACAGCAGCGCCCAGCCGGTCGAACGGCTGCGGGAGCTGCTGCAGCTCATGGGCGGCGAGGTGACGCTCTCCACCGACGGGCTCACCGTACGCGGCACCGGCGCGGTGCACGGGCTGGACGCGGACCTCTCCGACGTCAGCGAGCTGACCCCGGCACTGACCGCGCTGGCCATGCTGGCGGACTCCCCGTCCCGGTTCACCGGGGTGGCGCACATCCGCGGCCACGAGACCGACCGGATCGCCGCGCTGGCCCGGGAGTTCACCGCGCTCGGCGCCGACCTCACCGAGTCCCACGACGGGCTGCACATCCGGCCCCGCCCGCTGCGCGGCGGCACGTTCCGCACCTACGCCGACCACCGCATGGCGCACGCCGCCGCGGTGGCCGGGCTCGCCGTACCCGGCATCGAACTCGACGACGTCGCCTGCACCTCGAAGACCATGCCCGAGTTCCCGGCACTATGGTCAGCGATGGTGACGGGCAAGAGCTGACGACGGAGGGGCGGTCCTGGCGACCAGACGGCGGGAGTACGACGAGGAGGACGTACGGGTCCGACCCGGTAGGTCCTCGCGCCCGCGTACCCGCACCCGCCCCCGGCACGCCGACGCGGTGGAGGGTTTCGTCATCGCCGTGGACCGGGGGCGCTACACCTGCGTGCTCGACGACGCCGGGCCGCGGGCGGCCACCGTCACCGCGATGCGCGCCCGCGAGCTGGGCCGCAAGTCGGTAGTGGTCGGCGACCGGGTGGCTCTGGTCGGCGACACCTCCGGCGCACCGGGGGCATTGGCCCGGATCGTCCGGATCGCCGAGCGGTCGTCGGTGCTGCGCCGCACCGCCGACGACGACGAGACCACCGCCGAGGGGCGGTTGGAGCGGGTGGTGGTGGCCAACGCCGACCAGTTGGTGATCGTCAGCGCGCTGGCCGACCCGCCGCCACGCACCGGCTTCATCGACCGCTGCCTGGTGGCCGCGTACGACGCGGACATCGAGCCACTGCTCTGCCTCACGAAAGCCGACCTGGCCGGGCCCGAGACCGTGCTCGACTACTACGCCGAGCTGGAGCTGCCGTACGTGCTGATCCGGCCCGACTCGGAGCTGGACGCGCTGCGGGCACTGCTCGCCGGGCGGGTCTCCGTCATGGTCGGGCACTCCGGGGTCGGCAAGTCGACGCTGGTCAACCGGCTGGTCCCGGAGGCGGCCCGGGCGGTCGGCACGGTCAGCGCGATCGGCCGGGGCCGGCACACCTCGACCAGCGCCGTCGCGCTGCGGCTGCCGCCCACGCCGGGCGGCGACGAGGAGCCCGGCTGGATCATCGACACGCCCGGCGTGCGCAGTTTCGGGCTGGCGCACGTCTCCGCCGACAGCCTGCTGCACGGCTTCCCCGACCTGGTCGAGGGGACGGTCGACTGCCCGGCCAACTGCCCGCACACCCCGGACGCCACGGAGTGCGGCTTGGACGCCTGGGTGGCCGCCGGCAAGGCCGACCCGCGCCGGCTCGCGTCGTACCGCCGGCTGCTGGCCTCCCGGGCCGGCGACAGCGACCCGCGCGGCGAGCCGGAGTCCCGTGGCGAGCCGCCCGGCCTCGGTTGACGCGGGCCCGGTCGGCTAGGTTGCCCGCATGACCGGGTACGCCGACGACCTCGCTCTCGCCCACACCCTCGCCGACGCCGCCGACGCCATCTCGACGGCCCGGTTCCGGGCGCTGGACCTGCGGGTGGAGTCGAAGCCCGACCTGACCCCCGTCTCGGACGCGGACACCGCGGTCGAGCGGAGCATCCGCGCCCTGCTGGCCGCACACCGGCCGGCCGACGGCCTGCTCGGCGAGGAGTACGGCGCGCAGCCGGCCGCCGGGCCGGACGGGCGGCGCTGGGTGATCGACCCCATCGACGGCACCAAGAACTTCGTCCGCGGCGTGCCCGTCTGGGCCACCCTGATCGCCCTGCTGGAGGGCGACCGGCCGGTGCTCGGGCTGGTCTCCGCCCCGGCGCTGGGACGCCGCTGGTGGGCCGCCGCCGGGGCGGGCGCCTGGGCCGGGCCGGACCGGGACAGCGGCGAACCGATCCACGTCTCCGCGGTGCGGGACCTCGCCGACGCCAGCTTCTGCTACTCCTCCCTGACGGGCTGGGAGGCTGACGGACGCCTGGACGCGATGCTCGGCCTCATGCGGGACTGCTGGCGCAGCCGCGCGTACGGCGACTTCTACGGCTACATGCTGCTGGCCGAGGGCGCGCTGGACGTGATGGTGGAACCGGAGCTGTCGCTCTGGGACGTCGCGGCGCTGGTCCCGATCGTGCGCGAGGCGGGCGGCACGATCACCGACCTGGCCGGCACGCCGGCGCCGGCGGGCGGCCCCGGCACCGAGCACAGCGCGCTGGCCAGCAACGGCGGCCTGCACCCCGACATCCTCGCCCGGCTGGGTCGACCAGCCGAGCGCTGACCGTCGTCTACCTCTATCCTCGCCAGGTGGTCTCCTCGGGCTGGTGCTTCCTCGCCGCCATGATCGTCGCGTACGGCGTCGCCAACCTGCTCCAGTCGGTGGCCGCCGCGCGTACGACGGTGCACCACACCTTCGATCCGGGGCTGCTGCTGCGGCTGGCCGGACATCGCACCTACCTGATCGGCGTGGCCTGCCAGCTCGGTGGCTTCCTGCTGGCCTTCCTGGCCCGCCGCGACCTGCCCCTCTTCCTGGTCCAGTCCAGCGTGGCCGCCGGGCTCGGCGTGACCGCCATCCTCGGCGTGGTGGTGCTCAAGTGGCGGCTGCCGGCCGCCGAGGTGGCGCTGCTGGCGCTGCTCTTCGGCGGGATCAGCGCGCTGGTGCTGGCCGCCCGCCCGGCGCCGTCGCGACAGCTCGGCGCGGGCGCCGTGCTCGCCCTGCTGCTGGTGCTCGGTCTCATCGCCGTCCTCGGATTCTTCGCAGTCCGGCTGCACGGGGCACCCGGCTCGGTGGCCCTCGGGTCGCTGGCCGGGCTGGCGTTCTCCGCCGCGGCGGTGGCCGCCCGCCCGCTCGCTTCCGCGCCGTCGGCGGAGGCGTTCGCCCGCAACCCGCTGCTCTACCTGCTGGTGGCCCACTCGGTGGTCGGGCAGCTGCTGCTCGGCCTGGCCATGCAGCGCGGCTCCACCACCGCGGCGGTGGCGGCGATGGACGCGGCCGGCGCGGTGCCCGCGGCGATCGTCGGGTTGCTGCTGCTCGATGACAAGATCTGGCCCGGCCGGGAGTGGTTGGCCGCCGTCGGCTTCCTGGTCACCCTCGCCGCGGTGATCGGCCTGACCCGGTACGCCGAACCGCAGCACCAGTACCCGGTGGCCCGGGCGCAGGGACCCGCCATGGCCGGCGTCGGCCGTCCCCGCTGACGCGCAGACCCGCCAACGGCGGCCGTGACGGACGTTCCGCCGCCGGCACGGCTCACGCCTCGACCGGCTTGCGCAGCCCCACCACCCGCTCGTAGAGGCGCTCCAGCGCGGCGGCCGTCCGCTCCCAGGTGTAGCTGCACCGCACCCGGTCCACGGCCGCGTGCCCGTACGCGAACCGGCCCGCGTTGTCCGCGAGCAGCCGTCGCAGGGTCACGCCGAGCGCGCGTACGTCGCCCGGTGGGACCAGCCGCCCGGTCACCTCGTCCACCACCGCGTCGGCGATCCCGCCCATCGCGTAGCCGACCACGGGCACCCCGCAGGCCATCGCCTCCAGCGAGACCCGCCCCGCCGAGGAGTAGTGCGGGGTGCAGGCGACCACGTCCGCCGAGCGGTACCAGGTGGCCATCTGGTCGTGCGGCACGGCTCCCACCAGGTGCACCTGATCGCCCACCCCGTTCCGCTCGGCCAGTTCCCGCAGCCGGCGCGCCTCGGCGTGGTCGTTCAACTGCTCGGCGGGGGGCCCGCCGGCGATCACCAGCTCGGCGTCGCCGACCAGCCGCATGGCCTGGATGAGGTCGTCGTGTCCGTGCCCGGGGGCGAGTCCGCCGACGGAGAGGATCCGGGCCCGCTGGTCGCGGGGCGCGGCCTCGCCGTCGGGATGGAACTGCTCGACGTCGACCCCGGTCGGCACCATGGCGACCGAGGTGCGTTGCAGCCCCATCCGGGTCAGCTCGTCGACCTCGTCGTTGCACTGGGCGACCGCGACGTCCACCGCCCGGGTCAGCGCCCGCTCCAGGGGGATCCGCTCCCCCGGACCGTCGTACGCCCCGCCGAGATGGCGCAGCTGCTCGATGCCGAGCGAGTGGAAGGTCTGCACGACCGGGATGTCCGTCTCCCGCACCGCGTGCGCCGCGGCCAGTCCACCGACCCAGTAGTGGCCGTGCACCACCTCCGGCGGCTCTTCGCCGGCCCAACGGTCGGTCAGCCAGCCGCCGAACTCCGCCACGTAACGGATGAGCTCGGCCGTGGGCAGCGGCTCGGCCGGCCCGACGGGAACCCGTTCGACCTGGTAGCCGTCGAGGTCGAGGGTTGCCGGCAGGTCCGGATCGTCCCGGCGTTCGTAGACCCGGACGTCATGACCTCGTGCGGCGAGTTCCGCGGCGACCCGTGCGATGTGTTGATGGGTGCCGACGGTCGGGCCGTCGGTCGTCCTGGACGGGTCGGCGTGCGCGCAGACGAGGCCGACGCGCATGGGTCACCTCCATGCGATGTGTCCAACGGTGGTCCTCCCGGTCAGAGGGTCCCATTAACCACGGCCCGAGAAGCCGAAACCTGGCAGATCAGGAAGAGCCCGGCAGGTCACCCGGAAACTTCCGCCACGAGGCCACCAGACGTCTCGGACATCGCCCTGTTGATCGCTTTCGTGGCGATCCGGTGGTCTTCCTCGGCATGACCGGCCCCGGGCGGGGGTACGGGCGAGGAATGCCACTCACGCGCAGCCTCGACGCCGCCACCGTCGTGATCACTGGCGCCTCCAGCGGCATCGGCACCGCCACCGCGTACGCGCTGGCCCGGCGCGGTGCCGCGGTGGTGCTCGCGGCACGGAGCGAGGCCGCGTTGGTGCGGGTCGCGCAGCGCTGCCAGGAGCTCGGCGGCCGGTCGCTGGTCGTACCGACCGACGTCACCGACGCGACCTCGGTCGAGCGGCTCGCCGAGCGCGCCGCGACGGGGTTCGGCCGGATCGACGCATGGATCAACAACGCGGCGGTGAGTGGCGTCGGGCTCTTCGACGAGATCCCGGTCGCCGAGTTCCGCCGGGTGCTGGAGGTGAACCTGCTCGGCGCGGTGCACGGCATCCGGGCGGCGCTGCCCCACCTCAGCGCCGCCGGGGGCGGGGTGGTGGTCAACAACGCCTCGGTCCTCGCCGAGGTGGCGATGCCCTACCAGTCGGCGTACAACGCCACGAAGCACGGCCTGCGCGGCCTGGCCGACACGGTCCGCCAGGAGCTGCGGGTCACCGGACGGGGCAACATCTCGATCTGCACGGTGCTCCCGGCCACCGTCGACACCCCGTTCTTCCGGCACGTCGCCAACCACAGCGGGCGGGAGGTGCTGCCACCGCCGCCGGTCTACCCGCCGGAGATGGTGGCCGCGACGATCGTGCGCCTGCTGCGCCGGCCGCGCCGCGAGGCGTACGCCGGCACCGCGGCGCGGCTGATCGGGCTCCAGTGGCGGCTGGCGCCGGCGCTCGCCGAACGCACCCTCGGCTGGTACACGCACCGCACGCAGTTCGGGCCGGGCGTCCGGCTGGAGAGCACCGGGAACGTCTTCCGGGCCGACGCCGACGGCCGACGCGACGGCGGCTGGCACGGCCGGCGCCGGCAGCTGGTCCGGATGACCGCCGCCTTCGGACTCGCGGCGGCCGGCACGGCGGTCGGCACCATCGCCGCCCGGTCCCGCCGGGCTCGGACGGAGCGCGCATGAGGCGGACGGGGCGCCCGACGACCGCGGGGAACGAGACGGCTGTCGGTCCTGCGGGCGCGTCCTGCCGGGTCGAGGCCGACGAGTCCTCGGCGGTGGTCCGGGTCGTCGGCGTGCTCGAACCGGCCGGCGCCCCCGCCGTACGCGACGCGCTGCTCACCCGGCTCAGCGAGCGTCCCGGCCCGGTGGTGGCCGACCTGACCGACCTGCGGGTGGCCGATCCGGCCACCCGCTCGGTCTTCGCCGACGTGCAGCGGGAGGTCGTGGGCTGGCCCGCGGCGGGTCTGCTGGTCTGCGATCCCGGTGCCTCGACCGACCGGCCGGATCCGGCGCTGGCCGGGGTGCCCGTCCTGCCCAGTCTGGACGCGGCCCTGGCCGCGCTCGCCCGGTCGCCGATGGCAGCGGTGCTGAGCGCGGATCTCGCCCCGGTTGTCGACTCGGCCCGGCAGGCGCGGGGGCTGGTCACCGAGGGCTGCCGGCGGTGGGGGATGCCGGCGCTCG
This sequence comes from Micromonospora sp. 15K316, assembly GCF_004348525.1. Lineage (GTDB taxonomy): Bacteria > Actinomycetota > Actinomycetes > Mycobacteriales > Micromonosporaceae > Micromonospora. The sequence goes on from NZ_SMKG01000044.1 coordinate 12,904, forward strand.
CCGAGGTGGGCGGCATCGTGGTCACCGAGCTGGTCAACAACGTGGTGGCCCACGCCGGTACGCCGATGACGGTGCGGATCGCGCCGACCGGCGACACCCTGCACCTGGCCGTACGCGACCACTCGCCGGACGCGCCCGCCTTCGCCGGACCGGCCGCCACGACGTCGATCGGGGGCCGGGGCCTGCTGCTGGTGGATGCCCTCGCCGATCGTTGGGGGAGCACTCCCCTGCCCGACGGCAAGCTGGTCTGGTGCGTCGTCACACCCACCCCCTGACCCTTGAGTACCGAGGGGCGTCTAAGCGTTATGCGCCGGTGCGTCGCCTTTGCGGGTCGGCCCAACTGCATGATCGACGGGTCGAGTGGGTAGAGATCCGTCATGCGCGACGACGAGTACCCGACCCCCGTGTCCGACCCCGAGGCGAACGGCCTGCCGGGGACCGCCGACGACGACTCGACCGCGAACGACGACGTGTTGACCGGTCGCGAGGCGGACGGCCCGGATCCGGCCCAGCTCCCCGCCGACCGGGACCCCGTCGCCGTGGACAGCTACGGCATCACCGCCGACGAGCAGCTCGACGGCGAGTCGCTGGACTACAAGCTCCAGCGCGAGCAGTACGAGCGCCCCACCGACGACCCGCTGGCCGGCCCGGTGGATCCCGGCATCGCGGCCGAGGCGGACAGCGAGGAGGCCGCGGCGCAGGCCCAGCTCGACGCCGACGTGATGGACCCGGGCCCGCAGTCGGACCCCGCCTCGCCGGTCTCGCTCTACGACCACGGCCAACTCGGCACCGTGGCGGACGCGCAGGTGGGGCGGATCGTCGAACCGGACGAAGGGACGCACACGGACCAGGAGACCGACAACGTGGCGTACGACGCGGGCTCGGCCGGCGGCGGCGCGACCGCCGAGGAGCTGGCGATCCACGAGACGCAACCACCGCACTCGGTCTGACCGGGCTCGGGGCGAGCCGGCGCGCGGCCGGCCCCCACCCGCAGCGGCAGCTCCGACCCGTCCGGGGGACGCCGCGGCCGTCACACCACCCGGGGCCCCTGGTGCGCACCAGCAAACCCTGACGTACGGTGGAAATGCCGCGAAAAACTCCGAGAGCCGCTGCCGGGGACGGGCCATGACGAACGCCGATCCGCGCGTACCGCGTACCGTTGGGCCCATCGAACCTGCCCTCCTCATCGCCGAAGCCTTCGACCGGGGCCGGGTGACCCAGCTGCGTCACTCGGTCACGTCCTGCGCCCACGAGGCGGGCCTGCGCGACCAGCGACTCGACGACTTCGTGCTCGCGGTCAACGAGCTGATCACGAACGCGGTGCGGCACGGCGGCGGCCAGGGCTCGCTCCGCCTCTGGCGGCGCGACGGCATGCTGATCTGCGAGGTGGCCGACCAGGGGATCGGCATCAGCACCCAGCGGCTGGACGACCGCAGCCGCCCCGAGCCCGACACCGCCGGCGGCTGGGGCCTCTGGCTCGCGCGCAAGCTCAGCGACAGCATGGACGTCGTCAGCGGCGAGACGGGCACGATCGTCCGGATCACCGCCGCGGTCCCCGCCGAGACGCCGGCCGGCCAGCCCGACTGACACCGGCCGGCCGGACCGACAACGGCCGTACCGGGCTCAGCCGAAGAGGGCGCTGACCGACTCGCCGTTGTGGATCCGCCGCATCGCCTCGGCCAGCGCCGGCGCGACCGACAGCACCTCCAGCTTCGGGCCCCGCTTCTCGGCCGGGATCGGCACGGTGTTGGTACAGACGATCTCCCGCACTCCGGGCTGCTCGCTCAGCCGGCCCAGCGCGCCGCTCGAGAAGAGGCCGTGCGTGCAGGCGAGCCTGATCGACTGCACATCCCGCTCCCGCAGGTGGTCCATCAGCTCGATCATGGTGCTGCCCTTGGCGATCTCGTCGTCCAGCACGATGACGTCCCGGCCCGCGACGTCGCCGATCACGGCGCTGATGGTGACCCGATCATCGCTGAACCGTTGCTTCGCGCCGGCCGCGACCGGCGTACCGAGCATCCGGGCGAAGGCCGCCGCCTGCTTGGCGTTGCCCAGATCCGGCGAGACGACCACCGTGTTGCTCAGGTCGTAGCGCTTGAAGTGACCGGCCAGCTCGCGCAACGCGTGCAGGTGGTCGACCGGGACACTGAAGAAGCCGTGCACCTGCGGCGAGTGCAGCGTCATCGCCAGCACCCGGTCCGCACCGGCCGAGGTGAGCAGGTCGGCGACGAGCCGGCCACCGATCGAGATACGCGGGGCGTCCTTCTTGTCCGACCGGGCGTACGCGTAGTGCGGCAGCACCACGGTGATCCGACCGGCCGAGGCGCCCCGGGCCGCGTCGATCATCAGCAGCAGCTCGACCAGGTGCTCCTGCACCGGCGGCACCAACGGTTGGATCAGGAAGACGTCCCGCTCCCGGCAGTTGGCCTGCAACTGCACCTCGAGACAGTCGTTGGCGAACCGGGACACCCGCACCGGGCGGAGCGGCACGCCCAGCTGGTCGCAGATCTCGGCGGCGAGGTCCGGGTGGGCAGATCCGCTGAAGACGGCGATGTCGCGCACGTTTGCACATCGTACGGCCGGGCACCGGACGCGCGGCGCGACGGGCCGGACGAGCCGGCAACGAACCCGGGGCGGACGGGATCGTGGCGGTCGGCGCGACCGCTCCGCTACGGGTACGGTGCTGCCGTGACCGGAGAGTACGTCGCCGCCATCGATCAGGGCACCACCTCTTCGAGGTGCATCGTCTTCGACCGGGCCGGGGAGATCGTCTCCGTGGCCCAGCGGGAGCACCGGCAGATCCTGCCCCGCCCCGGTTGGGTCGAGCACGACGCCGAGGAGATCTGGGCGAACGTCGAGCACGTCGTGCGGAAGGCGCTGCGGAAGGCCGGCACGGACGTCGCCGGTCTCGCCGCCGTCGGCATCACCAACCAGCGGGAGACCACAGTGGTCTGGGACCGGGCCACCGGCCGCCCGGTGGCGAACGCGATCGTCTGGCAGGACACCCGGACCGCTCCGCTGCTGCGCGAACTCGACCGGACGTACGGCGAGCAGCGGTTCCGGGAACGCACCGGTCTGCCGCTGGCGACCTACTTCGCCGGGCCGAAGCTGCGCTGGCTGCTGGAGAACGTCGACGGGCTGCGAGCCCGCGCCGAGGCCGGCGAGGTGCTCTTCGGCACCGTGGACAGCTGGCTGATCTGGAAGCTGACCGGCCGGCACGTCACCGACGTGACCAACGCGAGCCGCACCATGCTGATGAACCTCGCCACCCTCGACTGGGATCCCGAACTGCTCGACGCGATGGGCGTGCCGGCGGCGATGCTGCCCGAGATCCGCAGCTCCGCCGAGGTCTACGCGACGGCGAACGGGGTGCTCTCCGGGGTGCCGGTGGCGAGCGCCCTCGGCGACCAGCAGGCCGCGCTGTTCGGGCAGACCTGCTTCCAGCCCGGAGAGGCCAAGTGCACGTACGGCACCGGCAGCTTCCTGCTGCTCAACACGGGTGCGAGCGCGGTCGCCTCGTCGCACGGCCTGCTCACCACTGTCGCCTACCGGATCGCGGGAGAGCCCGCCGCGTACGCCCTGGAGGGCGCCATCGCGGTGACCGGGTCGCTGGTCCAGTGGCTGCGCGACAACCTGGGCCTCATCTCCACCGCGCCCGAGGTCGAGGAGCTGGCCGGCACGGTCGAGGACAACGGCGGCTGCTACGTCGTGCCGGCCTTCTCCGGGCTCTTCGCTCCGCACTGGCGCAGCGACGCACGCGGAGTGATCGCCGGGCTCACCGGCTACATCACCAAGGGGCACCTGGCCCGGGCGGTGCTGGAGGCGTCGGCCTGGCAGACCCGCGAGGTGGTCGACGCGATGAACGCCGACTCGGACGTGGCGCTGCGCCGGCTCCGGGTGGACGGTGGCATGACGGCCAACGGGCTGCTCATGCAGTTCCTCGCCGACGTGCTCGACGTTCCGGTGGTCCGCTCCCGGATCACCGAGACCACCTGCCTCGGCGCCGCGTACGCGGCCGGCCTGGCGGTCGGCTTCTGGCCCGATCTGGCCGCGCTGCGGTCGCAGTGGCGTTCGGACGCCGAGTGGACGCCCCGGATGGAACCGGCGCACCGCGACCGTGAGCTGCGGAACTGGCGCAAGGCCGTGCAGCGGACCCTGGACTGGGTCGACTGACGCCCACCGGCCCGGCGGGCCCACGGGGTGCGCGAGGCCGCCGCATCGATGCGGAACGCCTCCTTCACCATCTGACACTGCCGCCGACGTCGCCGGGCGACCGGTACTCTTCGAGCCGGACGCCTCAGTGCGTTCCGGTCCGTCCCTTCCACGACCGAGCGGGGCCATCGTGCGTGTGCTGACTGTCTCCCCTGACCGACCCGGCGCCTGTCCGACCATTTCGGACGCGCTCGAGATCGCACCGGAAGGCGCGGTGGTCTCGATCGAGCCCGGTGTCTACCGCGAGGCGCTCCGGCTCGCGGGTCGGCGAATCACACTGTCGGCCGCGGGCGAGGCCGGCTCGGTGACGATCGACGGCGAGGCCGCCGGCCAGCCGACGATCGGCTGCGCGGGGGGTGAGGTGGTCCTCCAGGGCCTGGTCGTGAAGGGCGCCGACCACCCCGCCGTCCAGGCCGCCGGTGGTCGCCTGCGGATGGAGAAGTGCACGGTCGGGGCGGGCTACGCCGCCGCGGTGGCCGTCGGCGACGGCGCCCGGCTGGACGCCGTCGAGGTGACGGTCACCGGCGGACAGCACGGCCTCGTCATCTCCGACGCCGGCGGCACGATCGAGCAGTGCGAGATCCGGGACGTCGCCGAGGACGGCATCATCATCCGGCTCGGCGCCGATCCGACCATCCGCAACTGCACGGTGGTCAACAGCGGCTTCCGCGGCATGTACGTCTACCAGGCGGCCCGTCCCACCATCGAACGCTGCGACATCTCCGCCACGGGCGACGCGGGCATCGTGGTCGCGCTGCAGAGCGGTCCGACGATCGTGGACTGCTGGGTGCACGACACCCCCGGCGTCGGCATCGACGTGGGCCGCGGCTGCGGCGGTGTGGTGGAGGGCTGCCGGACCGAACAGACCGCCCAGCCGGGCGTCCGGATCGCCGAGGGCGCGACGACAGTACTCCGCGAGGGCGAACCGGGCGGCGGACGGCCGAAGGCCGGCGTCAGCTCGGGCAGCTCGGTCGGGCAGGACGAGCAGAAGGTCGACGAGCTCCTCGGCGAGCTCGACTCGATGATCGGCCTGGAGGGCGTCAAGGCGGAGGTCCGCTCGCTGATCGACGAGATCCAGGTCAACGAGTGGCGACGCGGCGCCGGCCTGTCGGTCGGCGCGGTCAGCCACCACCTCATCTTCACCGGCGCTCCGGGTACCGGTAAGACGACAGTGGCCCGGCTCTACGGTCAGCTGCTCAAGGCCCTCGGGGTGCTGCCGAACGGCGAGTTCCGCGAGGTCGCCCGCCGCGACCTGGTCGGCCAGTACATCGGACACACCGCGGAGAAGACCTCCTCGGTCTTCAACGAGGCGCTCGGCGGCGTGCTCTTCATCGACGAGGCGTACACCCTGTCCCGCGCCGGGAGCACCGGCGGCGACTTCGGTCAGGAGGCGATCGACACGCTGGTCAAGCTCATGGAGGACCACCGGGACCAGGTCGCCGTGATCGTGGCCGGTTACACCAACGAGATGGCCGCCTTCCTGGACGCCAACTCGGGTCTGGCCTCCCGGTTCGCCAAGACGCTGGAGTTCGAGAACTACAGCCCGGAGCAGCTCGTCGAGATCGTCGGCCGGATCGCCCGCAACGACGACTACGTGCTGCTCGACGGCCTCACCGACGGGCTGCTGGAGTGGTTCGGCCAGATCGACCGGGACCAGAACTTCGGCAACGCGCGCGAGGCTCGGAAGCTGCTCGAGGGAATGCGCAAGGCCCAGTCCGGGCGGCTGCGTGCGCTGGGCCGGATGCCGAGCCGGGACGACCTGCGCACCCTGGTGCTGGAGGACCTGCTCGTCGCCACCCGGTGACGCCCGTACGTCTTCCGGGTTCAGCAACCCACGGGCCCCGGGCGAAGCAACGGGGTTCCTATGATGAGCAGAGCCCGCGGGCGGACCACACAAGTCAATGCGTCTGGAGGTAGCAGCCGGAGATGACCGGAGCACCACGACCAGTACGCCCCGACACCCGACCCGACGGCTCCGCCGAAGCCCCGCGACTTCGGGCCCGCCGCCGCCCGGGCCGGGTCGGCGAGGTGCACGTACTGCAACTGTTCATTCTCGAGGCGGTCGTGCTGGGCATCCTGGCCAGCGGGCTGATCGGGACGGCCGTGCTCATCGGCACCGCCGTGCTCGGCGCCCTGGTGCTGACCGTGACCTTCCTCCGGTCCCAGGGGCGCTGGTGGCTGGAGCGTCAGGTCATGGCCCGCCGGCACCGACGCCGGCAGAGTGCCGGGGCGCCGGTCGCCACCGATCCCCGCCTCGGGGTCCTGCATCGCCTCGCCCCCAGCCTGTCGGCGGAGAACGTCGCGATGTCCGACGGCAGCGTGATCGGTGTGGCCCGTGACGACGCCGGGTGGTTCGCCGTGGCTGCCGTCGTCCCGCCGGAGTCCGGCGCCGGGCCGGCCCCCGGGCTGCCGCTGGACCTGCTGGCCGCCGCGCTCACCGAAGCCGGCCAGCAGGGTGCCGTGCTCCAGGTGGTGACCAGCACGGTGCCGCCGAACGGCGCGGAGACCGGCCCCACCACGCTGGCCAAGGAGTCCTACCGCCGGCTGCTGGCCGGTCTGGACGCCCCGGTCGTACCCTCGGAGCGGACGACCTGGATCGCGGTCCGGCTGAACACACGCTCCCTCGCCGAGGCGCTCTCGGACTACGCGGTCGACCTGAGCCTCGCCCCGTCCGTGGTGGCGGCGCTGGCCCGCCGGGTCGGCAAGTCGCTGCGCCGGGTCGGGGTCGTGCACCAGCTGTTGGACGCCGAGGCGTTGGTCGCGGCCCTCGCCCAGTCCTGCGGGTTCACCCCGGAGACCCCCGCCGGCGCTGAGCAGGTCCGCGAGGAGTGGTCCGCCTGGCAGTACGGCGCGCTCGCGCATCGCTGCTTCTGGATCCGCCAATGGCCGGCGGTCGACCGGATCGGCCCGCTCCTCGGATGGCTGGACACCATTCCCATGTCGATGGTGACCGTCTCCTTGACCCTCACCGCGAACGGCGCGGACGAGGACTTCGACCTGCGCGGGCTGGTGCGGTTGACCGGCCCGGCGCAGACGCTCCCCCAGCTCTCCGGCGCGGTCGCCGACGGGGTGGGCAAGGCGGGCGGGGAGTTCTTCCCGCTCGACGGCGAGCACGGCCCGGCGGTCTACGCGTCGGCGCCGACGGGAGGTGGCGCGGGATGAGCCAATCCGGCAACAAGGGGCGCGCGGCGGTACCCAGCACCTTCGGCGGGTCGCCGGGCAGCTCGGCGCACCCGGGCACTGCCGCGGCGGCGGCCCCGCCGCCAACCGCCGCTCAGCCGGCCCCTGCGGCGGTCGAGAACCCCTCAGTGGTCGCGGCGCCATCGGCCGGTGGCGAGGCGGGCACGACGGCCACCGCCCTGGCGACGGCCCGCGGTGACCGCCTCAGCCGGGCCGTGGCCAAGCCGCTCGCCGCGGCCCACGGAGATCCGGCCCGACCCACCGTCCCGCCCAGCCATCCCTTCGAGGCCGAACCGGGGGCGACTCACGGGGGACCGGCCGGACGCCTGCCCCGGCTGCGAATCGGCACGCACGCCATCTCGTCGGCGGCCTTGTCCCAGCTCAGCCCGGCCCGGTACGCGGCCGGTCTCGTGCTGGGCGCCGACCGCCGACGGACACCTGTCACGGTCCGGATGTTCCACCCCGAGCCCGCCCGGATCGCGCTGGTCGGCGGCGTCTGGGCCGGTCAGCTCGTCGCCTTCCGTGCGTTGGCCCTGGGGGCACGGGTCACCGTGGTGACCGCCGAACCGGCGGTGTGGAACGGCCTCGGCCCCGCCGCGCTGGGTCGGGTCGACGACCAGGTGGAAATCCGTACCGCGCCGGGCGCCGTCCGGCCGGCCAGCGCCCGACGGCCGACCCTGCTGATCCACGATGTGCCGCCGGCCGCCCTGAACACCGCGCTACCGGAGCAGCCGTGGCAGACCCGACTCACCATCGTGCGGCGGCTCGAACCCGCCGCGTGGCCGACGCTCAAGGCGAGCGGGCTCTGCCTGCTGCAACGACTGACGGCGGCCGAGTCCTCGCTGGCCCAGCACGCCCTGCGGCTGCCGCAGGACAGCGCCCGGTTCCTCCAGGTGATGGCGGACGACATGCTGACCATGGTCGGTGTCGGCGGCGACCGCCACCTGTGGCTGCACCAGACCGACGTGGAGCACCAGGTGCTGGGGCCGCCCCGCCGTTGAGCGAGAATGGACCGGGCCGGCGATGCGGGCCCGGTCCACCCCGGTTCACTGGTTGGGCGGCAGCCAGGGCAGCTGGACCAGCTGGGAACCGCCCCGTCGGGTGAAGAGCCATCCCCGACCGGCGGGCAGCCGCTGCGGCTTCATGTTGCCGAAGAGCGCGCCCTCCTCGCGCGGACCGGACATCATGATCGCCGGCGAGGCCAGCTCCCTGATCCGACCGATGACCGGGTCGAACATGGCCCGACCCGCGCCACCGATGCGGCGGGTGAGGATCAGGTGCAGGCCGATGTCCCGCGCCTGGGGCAGGAACTCCAGCAACGGTCCCAGCGGGTTGACCGACGCGCCGGCCACCAGGTCGTAGTCGTCGACCAGCAGATACAGCTCCGGGCCCTTCCACCAGGAGCGGTTGCGCAGCTGCTCCTGGGTCACGTCGCGGCCGGGGAGCCGTTCCTTCATCACCGTGACGACCTGCTTCACCAGATCGGTGGTGACCTGCTGCGAGGTGCCGTAGCCGATCAGGTGCTCGCTCTCCACCGAACCCAGCAGGCTTCGCCGGAAGTCCACCAGGATCAGACGCGCCTCGGCCGGGTCGTTGCCCGTCACGATGCTGCGAGCCAACGTGCGCAGGAAGGTGCTCTTGCCGCACTCGACGTCGCCGAAGAGCAGCAGGTGCGGCTCGGCGCCGAAGTCCAGCCGGACCGGCTGCAGGTTGGTCTCGGCGATGCCGACCGGGATCACCCCGCCCTGCGCGGCGGGCAGCGAGTCGTACGGCAGCTCGGCCGGGAGCAGCCGCACCGGCGGGGCGCCGGCCGCCGTCCAGTTCTGCTGGACCTGCTTCACCAGGGCGCCGAGGGCGTCCGGCAGGTCGTCGGTCTCCTGCCGGCCGTCCACGCGCGGCAGACCGGCCAGGAAGTGCAGGCCGTCCGGGGTGAGACCGTGGCCGCTCTGCTCGGGCACGTTGACCGCGGCCCGCCGGTTGATGACCGAGTCGGCCGGCTCGCCGAGCCGCAGCTCCACCTTGGTGCCGAACATGTCACGCACCGCCGGCCGGACGTCCATCCACCTGTTCGTCGCGGCGAGGATGTGGATGCCGTACCCGAGACCCCGGTTGGTCAGCTCGGTGACCAGAGGCTCCAGGTCCTCGAAGTCGGAGCGCAGGGTGGACCAGCCGTCCACCACCAGGAAGACGTCGCCGAACGGGTCCTGCCGGAACCGTCCCTCGCGGCGGGCCCGGCGGTAGCCCGCCGCACCCTCGATGCCCTCCGTGGCGAACAGGGCGTCCCGCGCCTGCATCAGGCCGTGCAGCTCGGCGATGGTGCGACGGACCTTGTCCACCTCACGCTTGTTCGCCACACCACCGACATGGGGCAGGCCGCTCAGCGCGGCCAGCGTGCCGCCGCCGAAGTCCAGGCAGTAGAACTGGGCCTCACGCGGAGTGTGGGTGAGCGCGAGGCTCGCCACGAGCGTACGCAGCACGTTGCTCTTGCCGGTCTGCTGCGCGCCCACCACCATCACGTTGCCGGCCGCCCCGGACAGGTCGATCCAGAACGGGTCGCGGCTCTGCTCGAGCGGCTTGTCGACGATCCCGGCGACGCCCTGCAGCGCGCTGTGCCGCTCCTCGGCGGCGACCGCGAAGCCCCGCTGCGGGATCGGCACGATCGAACCGAGGAGCTGGTCGAGGGTGGGCGGCTCGTCCAGCGGCGGGAGCCACACCTGGTGGGCCGGGGCACCCCGCCCCTCCATCCGTTCGACCAGGACGTCGAGCAGGCTCTCCCCGACGAACTCCTCGTTCGGCGCCTCCGGCGTCTCGTCCGGCTCCTCGTCGGTGGCCATCGGCACGTAGTCGGTGCCGTACTCGCGTACCGGGTCGATCTGCCGGCCACCGACGGTCGGTACGCCGCTGTGGTGCCGCACCGCGCCGGAGACGTACGCGGCCTTGAACCGGACCAGGCCCTCGGTGCCCGCCTTCAGGTAACCGTGTCCGGGCGAGCGGGGCAGCTCGTACGCGTCGGCCACACCGAGCACCGCGCGGCTCTCCATGGAGGAGAAGGTCCGCAGGCCCAGCCGGTACGACAGGTGCGTCTCCAGCCCGCGCAGCCGCCCCTCCTCCAGCCGTTGCGAGGCGAGCAGCAGGTGCATGCCGAGCGAACGGCCCACCCGGCCGATCTGCACGAACATGTCGATGAAGTCGGGGCGGGCGCTGAGCAGCTCGCTGAACTCGTCGACCACGAGGAGCAGGCTCGGCAGCGGCGCGAGCGGCACACCGGCCGCCCGGGCCCGCTCGTAGTCCCGCTGCGAGGCGTAGTTGCCGGCCCGGCGCAGCAGCTCCTGCCGGCGGGTGATCTCACCCTGGATGGCGCCGAGCATGCGGTCCACCAGGAAGAGCTCCTCGGAGAGGTTGGTGATGACCGCGCTGGTGTGCGGCAGCCGGTCCATCGCCGCGAAGGTGGCGCCACCCTTGAAGTCGACGAGCACCAGGTTGAGGATCTCCGGGCTGTGTGTCACCGCCAGGGCGAGCACCAGCGTGCGGAGCAGCTCGCTCTTGCCGGAGCCGGTGGCACCGACCAGCAGGCCGTGCGGGCCCATGCCCTCCTGGGCGGACTCCTTGAGGTCCAGCTCGATGGGGCGGCCGCTCTCGTTGACGCCGATCGGCACCCGGAGCCGGTTGCGCGTGGGGCGGCTCGCCCAGCTCTCGGTGAGGTCCAGCTCGTACGGGTCACCGAGGCCGAGCAGCTCGGCGAGGCCCAGGTCGACGTTGACCGCCGGCTGGTCCTGGTAGGACACCGCGGAGAGACGCAGCGGGGCGAGCTCGCGGGAGAGCACCTCGATCCGGTCCCGCTCAAGGCCGTCCGCCTGGCCGACCCGGGTGCTGCCGTCGGCCGTGGTACCGGAGACGCTGCCGTCCGCGGCCACCTCCAGCACCACCGAGGTCTCGTCCAACAGGCGAGGCGGCCGGCTGGTGAGGTCCAGGACCGTCACCCCGGCCAGGCCGCCCTCGGTCATCAGGTGGTCGGCGCCGCCGACGTATCCGCCGTCGATCACGACGAGCACGTAGGGCATCGCCGACTGGGTCGCGGCGGGGTCGAAGCGGGGCCGGTTCGCCAGCACGTCGACGAGCATCGCCTCCAGCGCCACCACTGTCGGCGCGAAGAGCCGGATCGGCCCGACGGCGTCGAGTTTGTCCGGGTGCTGGGCGTGCGGCAGCCACTTGGCCCACTCCCACTCGGCCCGCCGGTCCTCGGCGACGCAGAACGCGACGAGCAGGTCCTCGGGGGCGTGGAAGGAGGTCATCTGGGCCAGCATCGCGCGGACCAGGTCCGGCACGGAATCGCCTTCGCCGCGCAGGTAGACGTGCGAGAAGTCGCGCAGCGCGATCGCCACCGGCAGATCCGGCACCACCGAGTAGGTCGAGACGAAGCGGCGCAGCGCCAGCGCGCAGAGCGGCTCCAGCTCGTCCACCGGCCGGGCCTGCGGCGGCACCAGGGGGGTCGCCACCTCCTGCGGCCCCAGCGCGATCCGCACCACGCCGAAGTCGGCGTCACCGCGGCGCCGCTCCCACAACCGCCCGCTCGTGACGGTGGACCAGAGCGCGTCCGGGTCCGGGTGCCGGTAGTGCAGGGCCTCCCGCTGCTGGCGGATGGTGGCCCGTACCTGCGCCCGGAGCTGAGCCAGTCGGCGCATGTACTGCCGGCGGGACTCGATCATCTCCTTCTTGCCCGGGCCGGACTGGTTCACCACCATCACGGCGATCATGCCGAGGATGGAGACGCCGTACATCCCACCGACCACATAGGTCATCACGCCGCCGCGCTGCATGCCCATCATCAGGCCCATCGCGGCGGCACCCGCCGCCATCGGCAGGATCATCAACATGCGGGTCCAGCCACGGCCACCCGCGACGGGCACCTCGGGCGGGGGGTCGAGCAATACCTCACCGGTCGGCAGCACGGGCGCCGGCCGACGGGGCGGCCGTTTGACGACCACCAACGACGACATCTGCCAGTCCCTCCCACCACATTGGCCGACAGCGGCGCCAATCCTATCGGCCGTTCGTCATGTGCAGGGACCGCTGCCCATGGACGGACGGACGTCGGCTTCGATCCCGTCGTGTTACGTTGACCGGCGCGGAGGCCGAGGAGCGACCGCGCGCAGACGCATGCACGGGAGGTGACCAGCGTGACGGCCCCCGGCGGTCTCAGTCTGGCCAGGGTGACTATCGCCGCTCCCAAGCGGCGGATGGACGTGGCGTTACCGAACGCCATGCTCGTTGCGGAATTGATGCCGCACCTGCTCCGGCACGCCGGCGAAGGTCTCGGAGACGTCGGCGAACAGCAGGGCGGCTGGGTGCTCCGGCGGGCCACCGGCACGTTGCTCGAGCCCACCCGGAACCTCTCCGCCCAGGGCGTACGCGACGGCGAGCTGCTTCACCTGGCGCCCGGCCGTGACGAGTGGCCCGAGCTGGCGTACGACGACGTGGTCGAGGTGATCGCGAGCAGCGCGCGCCGAGCCGGCCGCCCCTGGAGCGACGACGCCACCCGACGATGCGCGCTCGCGGTCACCGCGGCGCTGCTCGGCGTCGGCCTGGTCGCGTTGCTGGCGGTCGGTTCGCCGTGGCTCGTCCCGGCCCTGGTGGCGCTCGGCGTCGCGCTACTGCTGGCGGTCGCCGGGCCGGTGCTCTCCCGGGCCATGGGTGACGCCACCAGCGGCGCGGTGGTGGCGGCGGCGGGCCTCCCCTACGGGTTCTTCGGCGGAGCGCTGCTGGCGACCCCCGACGGCACCCCGGTCACCGGCATCGGCGCCCCCGGGCTGCTGCTCGGCTCGTCCACGCTGCTGGTCTTCAGCCTGATCGGGTACGCGACCGTCGCGGGCGTGCAGCGGCTCTTCATGGCCGGGCTCGCGGCCAGCGTGACGGGCCTGCTCGCCGCGCTGCTCAGCTACGCCGGGGTCTCCCCGGCCGGCGCGGCGGCCGCCACCCTGACCACGGTCATCGGGCTGCTGCCCGGCTACCCGCTGATCGCCAGCTGGCTGGGCAAGCTGCCGGTGCCGGAGCTGCCCGACCGACCGGAGGAGATCCTCAAGGACCGGCCGGTGCCCGAGCGCGCGAAGGTCTTCGTGACCGTCGCGCGGGCCGCCGAGCTGCTCACCGGGATGCTGCTCTCCGTCTCGATCTGCGGCGCGCTGGCCATCGCCTTCCTCCTCAACCACGACCAGACGCCGGCGGGGGCGCTGCTGGCCCTCTGCGGGTCCGGTGCGATGCTGCTGCGCGCCCGGCTCTTCCCCACCGCCGAGCAGCGGATTCCGCTGCTGGCAGGTGGCCTGCTCGGGCTGGTCGCCCTCGCGATGGGTGAGATGTCCGGCACCGAGTCCGCCGGCGGACGACTGCTGCTCCTGGTCGGTGTGCTCGCCGCGGCGGCGGTGGTGCTGGCTGCCGGGCTTCGGTTCAGCCGGCGGCGGCCGACGCCCTACCTCGGCCGGGCCGCCGACATCGCGGACGTGGTTGCCATCATGGCGCTCATTCCGCTGGCCTGCGCGGTGATCGGCCTGTTCGGGGCGATCCAGGGAATGTTCGCCTCGATCGGCGGGTGAGGCACGGATGGCGACACGGCGGGATCAACTTCAGTCGTACCAGTTCATGACCCAGCGGGTCATCTCCGCCTTCGTGATGCGCGAGACCGATCCGCAACAGTCACCGCTGCGCCGCGGCATCGGCGCGCTCTTCGGCGGGCTGATGATCGCCGTGCTCGTCGCCGCCGGTGTCGGCATCTACGGCCTGTTGACCAAGGTGGGCGGCGACAGTTGGCGTAAGCCCGGCTCGGTGGTGGTCGAGAAGGAGAACGGCGCTACCTACGTCTACCTGGACGGCAGGCTGCATCCGACGCTCAATTACACCTCCGCGCTGCTGGCCGTGGGCCGGCCCGGCGCTCCGGTGGCGCGCGTCTCCGGCGGGACCCTCGCCGGGGTGCCGCGGGGCGTCCCGATGGGCATCCCGAACGCGCCCGACTCGCTGCCCGGGGTGAAGGGGCAGACCGGCCTGCCGTGGTCGGTCTGCTCGACGCCGAACCGGGGCGGCAGCGGGCAGGCGGCGACCACGGTGACCCTCGCGCTCTCCACCGCCCCGTCCGGGGCGACCGGGATCGGCGACGGCGGACTTCTGGTCGCGGACGCCGCGCTCGGCATGAAGTACCTGGTGTGGCACGGTCGCCGTCACCTGGTGCAGGAGTCCCAGGTCCTGGTGCCCGCGCTCTTCGGCGCCGTCACCCCCGCGCCGGTCGGCACCTCCTGGCTCAACGCGCTGCCGGCCGGGGCGGACCTCGCCGCCGTGCCGATCGCGAACCGGGAGAAGCAGTCGAACGCGGTGCGCGGGCGGCGCAACGGTGACCTGCTGGTCGCGCAGACCGGCTCCGGACCTCAGCACTACCTGGTGCTCGCCGACGGCGTGGCGCCGATCACTCCGGTGCAGCAGGCCATCCTCAGCGGGCGGTACGGTCACCAGTCGATCGAGGTGCCGATCTCCGAGGTGACCTCGCTGCCGAGGAGCAACCAGTCTCCCCCGCCTGCGGCGAGCGGTCAGCCGCCGGCCACGCCGCCACGGCTCGTCACCGTCGACAGCGGTCAGCAGATCTGTGCCGTCACCCGGAGCGCCGGCGAGCCACCGGAGCTGACGGTGGGCGGCAGCGTGGCCGGTGCGGACCGGGCCACGCCGACCGGTTCGGTCTCACCCGACGGTATCCCGCTCGCGGACCGGATTCTCGCCCCGGCGGGGCGCGTCACCGTGCTGAAGGCGCTGAACAGCCCCGGCTCGTACAGCATCGTCACCGACCTCGGCATCCGGTATCCGGTCCCGTCGGCGGCGGTGCTCGGCCTGCTCGGTTACCCGGCCGAGGCGGCGCTCGACGTGCCGCCCAGCCTGATCCTGCTCATCCCGACCGGGCCGTCGCTCGATCCCCGCGCGGCCACGTTGCCCGCGGTGGCCGGCGCGGGGAGCTGAGCGCCCGGACGTCAGCGGGCCGGGCCGGCCGGGACCTCGTCGAAGAGCTGAACGGGCGGCCCCGGCTCGTCGGGCTCCGGCCGCGTCACCGGACGGGGAGCGACCGCCGCCCGCCAGCGCCGCCGCCGCGCCCGGGGCAGCATGATCGCGACGATGGCGACCAGCAGAACCACGATCAGCGCGGCGAGCGCGCCGGTGAGCGCGGTGCGGCGGCTCGCCGCCTCGGCCGGGTCGGTCCGTTCGGCGGCGGCGGTGAACCCGGGAGGCGACGCCGGCTTCTTGTTCGGCAGCAACTGGCCGTTGATCGCGCCGTACGGGTTCACCAAGCCGTGCCCGTACTGCTGCCGGTCGGCTCCGGGCACCGCGTTGGCGGTGAGCAGCCGGATCAGCTCGCTGCGCGGCGCGTCGGCCCGCTTCGCCCGGGTAAGCGCCACCGAGGCGGCGACGAAGCCGCAGGCCAGAGCGGTGCCATCGGCCGCCTCGGTCAGCCCGCCACCGCGTTGGGTGGTGGTGATGCCCACCCCCGGGGCGACGAGGTCGAGGTAGGAACCGAACTGCGACCGGACCCAGCGCTGGCCCTGCTGGTCGATCGCCCCGACCGCGAGCACCTCCGGATAGGCCGCCGGGTAGGACTGCGGATTGCCGTCGTCGCCGTGGTCGCCACTGGCGGCCACCACGATGGCCCCCCGGTCGGCCGCCCTGCCCACCGCCTCCCGCAACGCCGGGGCGTCCCGGTCCGAGTCGATGGTGACCGCGACGACCTGGGCACCCCGGTCGACGGCCCAGGAGATGCCGTCGGCGAGCACCTGCGGATCGGCCGGCGCGTCGTTGAGGCTGGCGTCGTCGCGTACCCGGACGGGCAGGATGCGGGCCGCCGGTGCGAGTCCGGTGAACGGAGCCCCCTCGGTCCGCCGGGCGACGATCAGCCCGGCCACTCGGGTGCCCACCCCGGTGCAGTCGCTGTTCGCGGTGCCGAATCGGCGGACCGCGTCGTAGCCCTCCAGCACCCGGCCGCGCAGCTGCGGGTGCGAACCGTCCACACCGGAGCCGAGCACGGCGACGGTCACTCCGCTTCCCTGGCTGAACGGCCAGACCTGCTCGGGCGCGAGCACCTGCTGCGCCCACGGCATCGCGGTGACCTGGCCACCCGGCTGCGCGCACTCCGGTGCCGCCTGCGCCGGCACCGCCGGCCCCACCAGGACGGCGGCCACGGTGCCGGCGGCGGCCACCCCCGCCGTCCAGCGTCGTACCGTCCGTGCCAGCCGACGGTTCGCCATCCCGACCTGTACCTCCGTCATCTCACCGCGGCCCGCCGTGTGGCCGGCAGGGCCGTACCGATCCGGTCGTCGTCGACCCGCACCGCCCGGCCCTCGGCGACCGCCGTGACGGCGGACTCCCACAGCGTGGCGGGGACCGCGCGCAGCGCCTGCCAGAAGGAGCCGAAGCCGTCCGCGCACCGGTGCAGCAACCGTTCACCGATCTCCGCGGCGCTGTCGCCGTCGCGGGCTCGCGGGTCGTCATCGTCCCAGTACCAGACCGACCCCTCGTCTCCGCCCCGGATCTTCACCAGGAGCAGCCCGCCCTGCACGTAGCCGACGGCGAGCCACTGCGCGGGGAAGCGGTCTGCCCACCAGGTGTTGGCGTAGCCGAGGTCCTGCAGCCCGTCGGTGCGGGCGACACCGAGGAACGGCTGGTCGACCACGAACCCGAAACGCGGGTGCACGGCCGGCCACCCGGGCCGCCCACCGTTGGTGCGGGCGAGGAAGTCGCGGTAGCCGGCGGGCAGCGGACCACCGACCCGTTCCTCGACGAGTGCCACCACCTCGGGCGACAGCCGCTCGGCGACCTCGATCGGCGGCGGTTCGGCGGTGTCCACCGGCAACCCCCGCCGTCCGTGGTCGGCGTCTCCCGTGCTGACCCCGCCCAGGTGCCGGAAGGCGGCGTGCAGCTCGGCGGGGACCAGCGCCACCCGGCGGGCTCCGGCCAGGTGCGCCCAGGTCCAGCCCACCGGCGTACGGACGTCGGGGACGTCGAGGTCGGCCGGGTCGGCCAGCGTCAGGTTGGCGGTGACCACGGCCAGCACCCGGGCCACGTCGACGCCGGTGCCGGGTGGCGGCGGCGGCAGCTCGACCACCTCGCGGGCGTACGGCAGCCAGTCGGGAAACCCGTGCGGGTCGACGGCCACACCCTGGCGGTAGCGGATCCGCAGCATCGGGGAGGCCGGGTGGAACACGCCGAAGGCGTACCCCGAGCCGGGAATCCGCGGCACCGCACTCACCTCGGCCACCTGCCGGCAGTGTCCCCGTCGGAGGTCTCCTCGTCGGCGGACGGCCAGAGCAGCAGGAACTGCACCTGCTCGGGAGGCAGGGTGATGCCCGCCGGTGAGTCCGGGTCGACGGCGAGGGCATGCCCCTCCGGCCAGACCGTGAGCAGCGAGACGAGAGTGGCGCGCAGGCTCGGCGCGCCGTCGGGGTAGGCCCGCTGGAAGCGCTCCGGGGTGGTGAAGACCTCGATCACCGGGGCCTCCGGCGGCCCCACCGGACGCCACGGGAAGTCGAGGTCGACCACCTGGGCCGGATCGTCCACCGGGCGGGCGGTCGGGAGCACCACCATCGCGTCAAGCAGGGCGTCCAGGTAGCCGGCCACGTCCCCGCTCTCCCCGGCGGTGAGCAGCAGCTCGGCGGTGTCCGGCTCCGGGGTGCGCGCCGTCCGCGCCATCGCGGCCTCGAACTCCGCCATCAGGTCGCCGTCGTCGCCGTCGGCGATGGCAGCGGTGATCTCCTCACCGGCGGTCGCCTCGGCGACGTCGGCGAGGACCTCCAGACCCGCGGGTACGGTCAGCTCGCCGTCCGCCGCCGCCTGGACCGCCTCCACCGGCAGGTACACGTCCAGGGGGGTGCCCGGGTTGACCGCCAACTTCCAGTCGGCCATCGGCCACCGCTCACGCAGTTCGTCGTACCCGGTCACCGTGTAGGCGTCGGCCACCCCGGCGATCCTCGGCGCCATGGTCTCGACCGAGGTGAACACGGGCAGGAACGGCTGCCCGAAGAGGTCCATGGTGATGAACCGCTGGCCGGCGGTGTCGGTGTCGCCGCTCAGCTGCGGAAGGTAGAGCTCGGCCCGGGTCAGGATCCGGAAGAACTCCACCCGGTCGTCGGCCTGCGCCGCACGCAGCAGCGCCCGTTCGGTGTCGTTGGCCGGCCGCCACGACTCGTCCACGACGGGTCTCCTCCCCCACGCACCGTCGCGCTTCCCGCGCCGTCGGGTCCGAGCCTAGCGATCCGACGTCGATGGGCGGGACCCCGCCGACGGCGCACGCTAGGCTACGGGCCGGTCGCCGTCCATCGACGTCCCCTGAGGAGGATCCATGCGACGTGTCGCCACGATCGCCGCGCTGACCGCCCTGCTGGCCGGCTGCTCGCCGGACACCTCGGCGCTGGACGCGCAGAAGCCGGTTCAGCAGAAGGTCACCCTCGAGCTGGCGCTGGTCGGCCCGGCCGAGTTCTTCGACCTCGTGGTGCAGTGGGGGCACACCACCGTCGCCAACAAGGAGGAGCACACCCCGGCGCCGAACTGGGTGAAGGACCTGACGCTGACCTGGCCCGACGACGTGTACGTCTACGTCAACGGGACCGCCCGGAAGAAGCCCACTGTGGACGACCGGCTCGCCTTCGTCAACGGCCAGCCGTCGGTCGAGTGCCGACTGCGCATCAACGGCCAGGTCGTCGAGACGGCGACGAACGCCTCCCCGCAGTGCGACTTCAACCTCACGGGAACCCCGCCCGCGGCGCCGAGCGGCAGCGCCGGGTGACGCTCCCCCGGCGTCAGCCCAGCCGCCGAAGCGCGGTGTCGTAAGCGGAACGGACGGCGGTGAGGCGGCTGGCCCGGAACCGGCCCGGCTCCCGCTGGTAGACCGAGCGGCCCAGCGGGCTCCAGACGGCGGTGAACGGCACCCGACCACCCCCGGGCGGCACGAACTTCAGCACCTCGTCCACCGCCGCGACCGCCGCCGTCAGGCGGGTACGGCACCGCCGCCGGTCAGCCGCCGGCAACCGCTCCGCACCGGCCGGTACGCCCCGCGCGTGCCCCTCGGCCACCCAGAGCCACTCCCCCGCGTCGATCAGCGCGGAGGGCTCGGCGGCGCCGTAGCGGAAGACCCCCTCGGCGCTCTCCGGTTCGGCGGGCAGCCGGAAGAGGAACTCCCGGGCGGTGCCGCAGCGTTCGCAGGCACCCGCGTACCGGCGGGCCAGCTCGCCGTCGGGCAGCGCGAGGATCGCGGAGGCACGGGGGAAGCGGCCCTCCCCGCAGCCGCAGGGGTGCAGATCCATGTAGAGGTGCGCCTCGTTGGCGCTGCGGGCGGCCAGCGCGCTCACGACGGGCTCCAGGGCATGTGGTCCAGGTAGAAGTCGCGGATCCCTTCGAGCCGTCGACGCCGGAAGCGGCCCGGGTCACGCTGGTAGACCGTACGGCCCCGGGTCGACCAGAACGCCGACTCGGGCACCACGTCGCCCTCCGCCGGAACGAACTTGCGGATCTCCTCCATGGCCGCCACCGCGGTCCAGCGCAGGTCCGCCGCCTCGGCGTCGTCACCCTGCCGCTCGGCGATCTCCGACGCCTCCCCGCACCAGTCGGCGACCAGCAGCCACTCGCCCGGGTCGAGCAGCGCCGAGGGCTGCGGCCCGCCGAAGCGGTTGGTGGGGTGTGGGCCTGT
>NZ_SMKG01000448.1 GCF_004348525.1 Micromonospora sp. 15K316
GGACGACGACGGTCTGGGCCCGCTTGTCGTGCAGCGCCTGCCGCAGGGGGTGGTCGAAGAGGGGGGAGAGCGCGTCGACGAGCTGGATCAGCAGACCCACCCCGAAACAGCACCAGAGCAGGGTGGGCACCCCGCCGTACGTGTTCCACCGGGCCAGGGCCCGGCCGAAGCCGAGCGGCTCGTCGGCGGCGAGGGGCACCACCTTGATCCGCATCGCCCGCTTGCCGAGCGTCTGCCCGGAGGAGGCCGTCGTGGGCACCTCGTAGGCGAGCCAGAGCGCGGCGGCGAGCGCCACGATGGCCAGCTGGAGGCCACCGGCCTGCTCACCGATCTGCGGCAGCCCCTCGCGGGACGTGTCGCCCGCCATCGCCCTGCGGAGGACCTCCCGCCAGTACGGCCCCATCTCCTCGAGGAACCGCCAGACGAACCAGCCGTTCACCAGCACGTTGAGGGCCAGGACGATGGCGAAGTCGATGAGCCGGGCGACCAGTCGGCGGCCGAAGCCGGCCAGCGCCAGCCCGTGCGGCCGCGGCTCGGGCATCCGTCCCACCCAGCCCGGGGG
>NZ_SMKG01000449.1 GCF_004348525.1 Micromonospora sp. 15K316
GCGCCCCCCTCCCCCGACGACGAGAGCGTCGGCACGCTCCGCCGGGACCGCCACTGTTACGTCTGCAAAACGGCCTACCGGCGCGTCGACGCCGACTACCACCTGATGTGCCCCGACTGCGCGCAGGAGAACCGGGTCCGCCGGCACGCCCGGTGCGACCTCACCGGCCGCACCGCGGTGGTCACCGGCGGCCGGGTGAAGATCGGCTTCCACACCGTACTGAAGCTGCTCCGCGACGGCGCGCAGGTCATCGTCACCACCCGCTTCCCGCGTGACGCCGCGCGCCGTTACGCGGCCGTGCCGGACAGCGCCGACTGGGCCGACCGGCTCTACGTGCACGGCCTCGACCTGCTCGACCTGCCGGCGACCCTGGACTTCGTGGCCCTGGTCGGGCGGCGGTTCGGCGGGCTGGACATCCTGGTCAACAACGCCGCGCAGACGCTCTGGCGACCCCCGGCCTACCACCGGGAGGTACGGGAGGCGGAGGCGACGCCGCTGGCCGGGCCGGCCGCCCGGATCGCCGTGGGCGCCGCCCCCACCCGGCC
>NZ_SMKG01000450.1 GCF_004348525.1 Micromonospora sp. 15K316
CCTCAGGTGAGCGCGTCGACGACGGTCGTCGCGCGCTGCTCGTGCTGGGCGTAGGCGTCGGGGAACCCGGAGATCTGCACGGACTGGGCCGCGTAGGTGAGCGCCATGTCCTGCCATCCCGGCACCTTGAGTAGGGCCAGGTAGAACGCCTTCGCCGCGAACGCGGGGCGCATCAGCTCCCGTACGGTGCCCCAGCCGCTGCTGGGCCGTTGCTGGAAGAGGCCGACCGAGTCGTGGTCCCAGCCGATGGCCTGGTGCGGGTACTCCTGCGACTCGGGCAGCACGCCGCTGGCGTAGTTGTAGAGGTTGCTCTCCTGCATCGCGGTCGCCAGCGCGATGATCAGGCCGCGCTTGGGGACGTCGAGTTGCCGACCGACGTCTACGATGATCTTCGCGTTGTCCATCTGTGCCTGCGTCAGCCCGGCGACGGGTCGTGGGCGGCGCGGCTTGGCCGGCTTCTTCGCCGGCTTCTTCGGGACGGTGGTGGGACTGGGCGTCGCGGTCGGGGTGGGGCTGATCGG
>NZ_SMKG01000451.1 GCF_004348525.1 Micromonospora sp. 15K316
GGCGGTGGGCGGGCCGGGGCGAGGCCCACGGCATCCGGCACCGCTGCGGCGCAACCGTGCCCGGAGTCCGGCGTGCTCATCCGGTCGACCGGCTCGGACGCCGCCATGGGCCTGCGCGCGCTCGGCCTGGAGCTGATCAACTGTGGTGCCACCCCATACCAGCTCAACGGTTACCCGGCGCTCGCCGTGCGGGACGAAGAGCACCAGCAGATCCGGGTCACGGTGATCAAGGGGGCCGAGGAGATCACCAGCGGGTTCGACGCACCACCCGTTCCGATCACGCTGCGCCCGGGCGATCGGGCCACCGCCGCCGTGCTCTGGCGCAACACGGTCACCGAGGCCGCGGTCGAGGCGGCCACCGGCGCGTACCTGGACGTCGCGCCGGACGTCGGCCGGCCCGCCCAGGCCGTCGATCCGGACGGCCCGATCGACCTGGGCAACACCGGCCGGATCGGCGTCAGCGCCTGGAAGGCGGCAGAACCGGCGACCCCCGCCGCACCCCCGGCAC
>NZ_SMKG01000452.1 GCF_004348525.1 Micromonospora sp. 15K316
AACGAGCCGGGACCCGGCCGGCCTCGCAAACGGCCCGATGTGCTGATCGCCGACAAGGGCTACGCCCACGACTCGACCCGGCGAGCCCTGCGCTCCCGGGGAATCAAACACGTCATCCCCGAACGCTCTGACCAGGTCGCCCGCCGCGCCGCCAAGGGCAGCACCGGCGGACGACCACCGGCCTTCGACAAGGCGATCTACCGCAAACGCAACGTCGTGGAACGCTGCTTCAACCGGCTCAAACAGTGGCGGGACCTGGCCACCCGCTACGCCAAACGCGCATCCCTCTACCAGGCCAGCCTCGTCCTCATCGCCGCCATCATCTGGCTTCCATGATCGACAGGACACGCCCTAGCTGTACTGCCCAGGGAGGTTGGTTGAGGTCGTGTGACGACACGGCGTGAATCTGCTGGATGACGAAGGCCTCCGGTTGTGGAGTGGAGCTGTCTAGGAACCGCTCCGCCAACCAGGAGGCCTTCGTGT
>NZ_SMKG01000453.1 GCF_004348525.1 Micromonospora sp. 15K316
GGCCACGGTTGGGCGGGACCGGGCGGGCCGAGGATGATGCCGTTATGACGGCCGTGCTGGTGATCGAGGACGACGACCGTATCCGGCTGGCGCTGCTGCTCGCACTCGAAGAGGAGGGCTACCGGGCGTACGGAGCCGCCACCGCGGAGGAGGGGCTGCGCCGGCAGCGCGCCGACCCGGCGGAGAACGTACTCGTCGACCTGATGCTTCCGGGCATGGACGGCTTCGAGTGCATCCGGCAGCTCCGCCGCGACGACGACGTGCCGATCGTGGTGGTCAGCGCCCGCGACGACACCCACGACATCGTCGCCGCGCTCGAGGCGGGCGCCGACGACTACGTGGTGAAGCCGGTGGCGATCAAGGAGCTGTCGGCGCGGCTGCGGGCGCTGCGACGTCGAGGTCGCGCCGGGGCCGTACCGGTCAGCAGCCACGTCGTCGGCGACTTGGAGGTCAGCCCGGAGGCGGGGGAGGTGCGC
>NZ_SMKG01000454.1 GCF_004348525.1 Micromonospora sp. 15K316
CCCCGGCCGAGGCCGGCCCCACCGTCCCGCCCGCGGCGGCCACCCACGCCGACGACGCGCCCCGGCGGGTCGTGCCGCCCTCGGCGGTGATGCCCGACCCGGTCACCCCGGAGCCGCCCCGGCCCGGGGCGGAGACACCAGGTGTCCTCGACGCGGTCGCCGTGCGCCGGGTCTGGCCGGACGTGGTGGCCAAGGTCAACCGGACGAACAAGCGGATCGCCGCGTTGATGCGGGACGCCGTGGTGCGGGAGCTCGACGGCGACACCTTGGTGCTCACGGTGAAGTCGGGCGTGCTGGCCCGGATGATGTCCGACCACGCCGCGGTGCTCACCGACGCCCTCTACGAGGAGCTGGGCGGGCGTTGGCAGATCCGTTGCGAGGTGGCCGGCGAGCGGGGCGGAGCCACGCTCTCCGGCCCGCCGCGTTCGGCCGCCCCCGCTCCCGCCG
>NZ_SMKG01000045.1 GCF_004348525.1 Micromonospora sp. 15K316
TCCGAGGGCTGGGGCTTGTCGGCGGGTGCGGTCGGGTTGGGGGGAGGGCGGAAGTTCCACCGGGTCCGGCCGTCCGGCCGCTGGCGCACCGCTCGATTCGGAGATTGGATCGAAACATCGAAAGTATTGACGCGGTAATCGAGAAAAGTACACTGCGAGTGTAAATAACGCCCGCCGCGACCCGGGGGATGGGTGATGGAGGAAGGCCTCGCACTGCACCACATCGGGGTGCGCTTCGGCGGCCTCACCGCCCTCGACGACGTCTCCCTGCGGGTGCCGCCCGGCCGGGTCGTGGGCGTGATCGGCCCCAACGGAGCCGGCAAGACCACCCTGTTCAACGTGATCTGCGGATTCGTCGCGCCGGAGACCGGATCGATCACACTCGACGGTCGGTCGCTACGGCCGCGTCCCCATCGGCTGACCCGGCTCGGCGTCGCCCGCACGCTGCAGGGCACCGGGCTCTTCGCCGGGTTGACCGTCCTGGAGAACGTGATGGCCGGCGCCTCGCACACCGCGCGGGCCGGCTTCCTCCCGGCCCTGCTCGGGCTGCCGCGCAGCGACCGCGACGAGGCCCGGCTGCGCCGGCACGCCCTCGACGTCCTCGACGGGCTGGGCATCGCGGCGCACGCCGACGCCGCGCCGGGCACGCTGCCCTTCGCCGTACGCCAGCGGGTGGCCCTGGCCCGCGCGCTCGCCGCCCGGCCCCGGCTGCTCCTGCTCGACGAGCCCGCCGGTGGCCTCGGCGGCGAGGACATCGCCGAGTTGGCGGAGCTGATCCGGCAGCTGCCGCGTCGCGCCGCCGACCCGTGCGCCGTGCTGCTGGTGGAGCACCACATGGATCTGGTGATGTCGGTCTGCGACGAGCTGGTGGTGCTCGACTTCGGCCGGGTGATCGCCGCCGGCACCCCCGAGGAGGTCCGCGACGACCCCGCGGTCACCGACGCCTATCTCGGCGCCACCGTGGACGAGGCGGCGGCATGAGCGAGCGCAGCGAGCGAATCGGTCGGCTCTGTGCGGTGGAGTCTCGTGCTGTCGCCGACCGGCGGGAGGCGGCGGCACGAACGCGCGCAGCGAGCGAATCGGTCGGCTCTGTGCGGTGGAGTCTCGTGCTGTCGCCGACCGGAGGGAGGCGGCGGCATGAGCGAGGGTGACGATCTGCTGGTGGTGCGGGAGGTCGTGGCGGGCTATGGCGCCGCGCCGGTGCTGCACGCCGTCGACCTCACCGTCCCCGCCGGCACCATCGCGGCGGTGGTCGGCGCCAACGGCGCCGGCAAGACCACCCTGCTGCGCACGATCTCCGGCGTGCTGCGCCCGCAGGCCGGCCGGATCGAGCTGGCCGGGGAGGACCTGCGGGGCGTCCCGGTGGAGCGGCTCGTGCACCGCGGCATGGCGCACGTGCCGGAGGGGCGTGGCGTGATCGGCGAGCTCACCGTCGACGAGAATCTGCGCCTCGGGGGGCTGTGGCGGCGCGACCGTTCCGACGCCGCCCGTGCCCTGGACGAGGTCTACCAGCTCTTCGAGCCGTTGGCCCGGCGCCGGCGTCACCTCGGTCATCAACTCTCCGGCGGTGAGCGGCAGATGCTCGCCCTCGGCCGGGCGCTGGTCGGGCGGCCCCGCCTGTTGCTGCTCGACGAGCCGTCGCTCGGGCTCGCGCCGCGGGTGGTCGCCCGCATCATGGCCCTGCTGCGGCAGCTGCGCGACAGCACCGGGCTCACCGTGCTGCTCGTCGAGCAGAACGTGCGCAGCGCGCTCTCCGTGGCCGATCAGGGCGTGGTGATGTCCCTCGGGCGGGTGGTCACCACCGCCCCGGCCGCCGACCTGCGCGACGACGTCGACCTGCGTCACGCCTACCTCGGTTTCTGACCATCCTGGAGGGAGAACCTTGGACCGCTTCGTCTTCCTCACCCTGGACGGCCTGTCCCGGGGAGCGGTCTACGCCGCGTTCGCGCTCGCCCTGGTGCTGATCTGGCGGGCCGCGCGGGTCGTCAACTTCGCCCAGGGCGCGATGGCCGTCGCCGCGGCGTACGTGGCCTACAGCGTCGCCACGGCCACCGGCTCGTACTGGCTGGGTTTCGTGGTCGCGCTCGTGGGCGGTCTGCTGCTCGGCGCGCTTGTCGACCGGGCCGTCATGCGGCACGTCGACCACACCTCGCCACTGAATCCGGTGATCGTCGCGCTCGGGTTGGTGCTGCTGATCCAGGCCGTCCTCGGCATGGTCTACGGCAGCGAGTTCCGGCCCGCCGAGGCGCCCTTCTCGCGTGGCGCGTTCACCGTGGGCGGGCTCGCCGTGCTCTCCCCGTACGACCTGTTCGTCTTCGGCGCGGTAACGGTGGTGGTCTGCGCGCTCGCGTGGATCTTCGCACGGACCGCGGTCGGCCTGCGGATGCGGGCCGCGGCGTTCGCTCCCGAGGTGTCCCGCCTGCTCGGGGTGAACGTCGGCGGCATGCTCACCCTCGGCTGGGCGCTCGCCTCCGGCGTGGGCGCGCTCGCCGCCATGCTGGTCATCCCGACCGAGCTCGGTCTGCACCCGCACGCCATGGACCTGGTCTTCGTCTCCTCGTTCACCGCGGCGGTGGTCGGCGGGCTGGACAGCCCACCAGGCGCGGTGGTCGGTGGTCTCATCGTCGGGCTGCTGCTCTCCTACGTGAGCGGCTACGCCGGCAGCGACCTCACCCCGCTGGCGGTGCTGGTGCTGCTGCTGGCGGTGCTCCTGGTCCGTCCCGGCGGTCTCTTCGCCCCGGTCGCGGCGAGGCGGGTGTGAGCGCCACGTCGGCGGCGACCCCGCCGCAGGAGCGTACGACCGCTGCGGCCGGCCGCCCGGGGGATCCGCACCGGCGGGGCAGCACGCTGCTGCGCCACCTCGCGGTCGTGGTGGTGGCCGGGCTGCTGCTGCTCGGGGTGAGCTACGTGGTCGAGCCGTTCCGCAACTTCCAGCTCGCCACCGTGGCGGCGTACCTCTGCGCCACCGCGGGACTGACGGTGCTCACCGGGCTCAACGGGCAGCTCTCGCTGGGGCACGGCGCGTTGATGGCCACCGGCGCGTACACCGTCGCCTTCTGCCAGAACGCCTTCTACGACCGCGGCGTCACCGGCGGTTCCCTGCTGCTCGTCTCGCTGGCCGCGGCGATCGTCGCCACGGTCGCGGTCGGCGCCGTGGTGGGGGTGGCCGCCGCCCGGCTGCGCGGCCCGTACCTGGCCGGCGTCACCCTCGCGGTCGCGGTCGTGGTGCCGGCGCTCACCGTCACGTTCGACGGTGTCTTCAACGGCGAGCAGGGGCTGTCGGTGCCGGTCGAGCCGCCGCCGCTGGCGCTCGGGGCGTACTTCCCGTACGAGCGGTGGCAGCTCTGGATCGCCGGTGCGGCCACCCTGCTCACCCTGCTGCTCCTGGCGAACCTGGTGCGCAGCCGGTACGGCCGTACGTTCCGGGCGGTACGGGACGACGAGGTGGCCGCCCGCCTCGCCGGCATCCATGTGGCCCGTACCCAGGTGCTCGCGTTCGTGGTCAGCGCCGCGACGGCCGGCCTCGGCGGGGCGCTGCTGGCGGTGCTCGCGCAGAGCGTGTCGCCGGGCGCGTTCGGGCTCACTCTCTCGCTGTTCCTGCTGATGGCCGTGGTGATCGGTGGTCTGGGACGGCTCGCCGGCGCGTTCTGGGGCGCCGTCCTGCTCGTCGCGCTGCCGGACCTCAGCCACTCGGTGACCGAGCAGTTGACGCTCTCGGCCGCGGCGGCGCAGCGGCTGGAGGGCAACCTCCCGCTGGCGATCTTCGGGATCACCCTGGTCGTGGTCATGCTCGTCGCCCCCGGCGGCGTGCAGGGCCTGCTGTCCCGGCTCGGTCGTGCGCTGCTGGCCCGCCTGCGGGCCGGCCGCTCCTGAGCCACCGGTCCGGCCTCCCCCCGGGCCGGGCGCCCCACCACCACCACCACGAAACCCCCACCGAGGAAAGGTCGGTGTCCCCCATGCACCGTACGGCGCGACGCGGTCTCGCGATCGCCAGCACCATCGTCCTGCTCATCGCCACGGCCGCCTGCGGTGACGACGGCGGTTCCGGGTCCAGCCGCGGGAACGTGCCCGGTGTCACCGACACCGAGATCCTGGTCGGCACCCACATGCCGCTCACCGGGCCGGCCGCGGCCGGCTACTCGAAGATCGCTCCGGCCACGAAGGCGTACTTCGACTACGTCAACGCCAACGGCGGGGTGCACGGCCGCAAGATCAATTACAAGATCATGGACGACGGGTACAACCCGGCGAACACGCAGCAGGTGGTGCGCCAGCTGGTCCTCCAGGACAAGGTCTTCGCGATCCTCAACGGGCTCGGCACACCCACGCACACCGGCGTGCTCGACTTCCTCAAGACCAACCGGGTGCCCGACCTCTTCGTCGCCTCCGGCAGTCGCAGCTGGGACCAGCCGGAGAAGTATCCCGGCACCTTCGGGTTCAACCCGGACTACACGGTGGAGGGCAAGATCCTGGCCCAGCACGTGAAGACCGCCATGCCGGGGCGGAAGGTCTGCTTCCTCGGTCAGGACGACGACTTCGGTCGTGACAGCCTCGCCGGGGTGGAGAAGATCTTCGGCGCCGACGGGGTGGCCGTGAAGCAGACGTACGTGACCAGCAACACGAACGTGGCGCCGCAGATCGGCGCGTTCAAGGCGGCCGGCTGCCAGGTGGTCGTCCTCGCCACCGTGCCCGGCTTCACCGCGCTCTCCATCGGCACCGCGGCCCGCCTCGGCTTCAAGCCGCAGTGGGTGGTCTCCAACGTCGGTGCGGACCACCCGACCCTGTCCAAGCAGCTCGGCGAGGCCGCCCCGCTGCTGGAGGGGATGATCGGCGGCAACTACCTGCCGATGCAGAACGACACCGCCAACCCGTGGATCCAGCTCTTCACCCGGATCAACAAGGAGCACAACGGCAACGCGGAGTTCGACGGCAACACCGTCTACGGCATGTCCGTCGGTTACCTCTTCGTGCAGGCGCTGCTCGCCGCCGGCAAGGACCTCACCCGCGAGGGCCTGCTGGAGGCGGTCGGCAAGGGCGGCTTCCAGGGGCCGGGTCTGGTGCCGCTGCGCTTCTCCGCGGATGACCACTCCGGCTACGGCGGGGAGCGGCTGACCCGGGTCAGCGGGGGAGTGCAGAGCTACTTCGGCCCGGCGTACGAGACCGACGAGGCGGACGGTGCGGTCAACGAGTACACGGTCACGCCGGTCCAGCCGCCGGCCAACGGAGTGCCGACCGGCAACTGACCCCGCACCGAGCTCCGGCCGAGCCCGGTCACGGCACCTCCCCTCGCCGTGGTCGGGCTCGGGCCTGTCCGGCCGGCGCGCCGGCCCGCTACCCGTGAGTGGGGCGCTGCCGCTCGGCGAGGCGGGCGCTCCCTTCACCCCTCGCCTGAGCAGCGTTGACCGGGCCGTGAGGCCCTCGTAAAATCTGCACTGTGAATGCACTTTTTGGCCGGCTGGGTGGGCGGGTGGCGCTCGGCGCCGCGCCGCCGGGGCCCGCTCCACCCTCGGCCGCGCGGCGCCGCGGCGCGTCCCCGGCGGGGCCGGCGCTCGGCCCGTGCCGGATCGCGCAGTCGTCGTGACCCATGTCGATGACGCTGATCACCACCTGTCTAGACTCGCCGTCGGACGGGCCGCGACGGTGGTGAGGGGGCGCGAGCGGATGAGCGGGGCGACGGCTCCGGGCCGCGTCGACGGGCGGACGCTGCGCTCCGAGCGCACCCGGGCGGCCATCGTCGAGGCGCACCTCGACCTCATCTCCGAGGGTGACCTGCGGCCGACCGGGGAGCGGATCGCCGAGCGGGCCGGGATCTCGCTGCGGACGCTCTGGACCAACTTCAAGGACATGGAGACCCTCTTCGAGGCCAGCGGCGCCGAGGTGCTCCGCCGGCAGGACGACGCGCACCGGCCGATCTCGACGGCGCTGCCGTTGGCCAAGCGGGTCGACGCCTACTGCCGGCAGCGGGCCCGGCTGCTCCAGCTCATCGCGCCGTCGGCCCGGGCCGCCCAGATGCGTGAGCCGGTCTCCGACCAGCTTCACCGCAACCGGCTCAAGCACATCGCGCGCGTGCGGGAGGAGGTCGAGGGGCTCTTCGCGGCCGAGTTGGCGCAGGCCGGCCGGGGGCGTCGGCAACTGGTCGACGCGATCGTGGGGGCGAGCATGTGGCCGGCCTGGTCGATGCTGCGCGACGGCCTGGGACTCGGTGTGGACCAGGCGCGGGCGGTCATGACGCGCACGGTGCGCGCGCTGCTCGCGGAGGTCGTCCAGGACTGACGCCGGCCGTGCCCCCGGCATTCTCCGGGCCTCTTTCCAACCCGCGTTGCATAGGTGACACTGAATGTATGGTTACTGCATCACAAGTGCAAATAACCGTGCTGCGGGGCCGGGATGAGGAACGGCGGGCGATCCGGCGGCTGCTCGGCGGCCTGACCGACGGCGGGGCGGCCGTCGTGCTCCACGGCGAGCCGGGCTCCGGACGCAGCGCTCTCGTCGGCTACGCCCATCGGCACGCGGGGGAGTGCGCCGTCCTCGCCTCGACAGGTCTCGCCGAGGAGGCGAGCCTGCCCTACGCCGGGCTGCAACGCCTCCTCGACCCGGTGCTCGATCGCGTCGGCGCCCTGCCGCCCGGCGAGTCACGCCTGCTGCGGCGGACGCTGGCCGGCGCCGGTTGCCCGCCCGAACGCCGGCTCGCACTGGGCCTCACGGTGCTACGGCTGCTCACCGACGTCGCCCGGAGCCGGCCACTGCTCTGCACCGTGGACGACGTCGACCTGGGCGACCGGCCGACCGCCGAGCTGCTCGCCTTCGTCGCCCGGCGGCTGCGGCGGGTGCCGGTCGCCGTCGTGCTGACCGCGACCTCCGCGCCCCCGGGCGGGCTGCCGAGCTACCGGCTCCGCCCGCTCGACGAGAGCGACAGCGCGGCCCTGCTCGCCGACCGGCTGCCCGAGCCGCCGGCCGGGCCGGTGACCGCCGCGCTCGTCGCGGCCTCCGGAGGCAACCCGCAGGCGCTGGTCGACCTGGCCGGGACGCTCACCGCCGCGCAGTGCCGGGGCGACGAGCCCCCACCGGCGGTCCCACCGGCCGACGGCGCGTTGGCCCGTTCCTACCGGGCCCGGCTGGAACGGCTGCCGCCCGACACCCGCCGGGTGCTGCTGCTCGCCGCGCTCGACGACGACGGTGCGCCGCAGACCCTGGTCCGCGCGGCCCGCGCCGGCGGCGCGTCGATCGCCGCACTCACCCCCGCCGAACGGGCGGGGCTGGTCCGCGTGGAGGCGCACCGGGTCACGTTTCCCCACCCCGTCGCCCGGTCGGCGGTCGCGGCCGCGGCACCGATCGCGGAGCGTCGGGCGGCGCACCTCCGCCTCGCCGGGGTGCTCGACGATCCCGCGCACAGACTGGGCCGGGCTCTGCACCTCGCGGCAGCCGCGGCGGGTCCCGACCCGGCGCTCGCCCTGGAGCTGGAGGCGGTGGCGGTCACCGTCGACGGGGCACGGGCCTCGGTCGCGCTGGAGCGGGCCGCCGAGCTCGGTGACGACCCCGCCCGGGCCGCCGTGCGGCGGGTGGAGGCCGCCCGGTACGCCTGGGCCGCCGGCCAGACCCGGCGCGCCCAGCTGCTGCTGAGCCGGGTGCCGGCCGGTCCGGTCGCGCCCCCCGGGACCGGCCGGGTGGGACCGGACCGCGGCGGCGCCGTGCCGGACCCGGTCGCGCCCCCGATCGGTGCCCGGGCCGACCTGCTCCGCGGCGAGGTCGAGCTGCGCTGCGGCCGG
Organism: Micromonospora sp. 15K316; assembly: GCF_004348525.1. Taxonomy (GTDB): domain Bacteria; phylum Actinomycetota; class Actinomycetes; order Mycobacteriales; family Micromonosporaceae; genus Micromonospora. The sequence goes on from NZ_SMKG01000045.1 coordinate 7,767, forward strand.
ACGCCCGCCGCGCTACGGGCGCTGCTGACCGCGGCGGACGGGTTGGCCGCCGCCGATCGGCGGGCGGCGCTGGCGGCGCTCGCCCGGGCCGGTGAGGCGCTCTGCTTCGCCGGTCAGCAGTACCGGTACGTCGACCTCGCCCGGCGCGCGCGGATGCTCAGCCGCCCCGGCGATCCCCCCGACGTCGCGCTGACCGGCACCTACCTCGCCGGGGTGAGCGCGATGCTCCGCGGTGACCTGGAGCAGGCCGGCCCCGCGTTACGTCGGGTCGTCGTGCTCGCCGGCCAGCTCACCGGGGCGGCGCTCTCCCCGGCCCTGCTGTGCTGGGCGGCGTCGGCGAGCCTGCTGGTGGCGGTGGACGGTGCGGCGCACCGGCTCGCCGAGCGGGCCGTCGACCTGGCTCGGGCACGCGACGAACTCTCGGCGCTGCCACGTGCCCTGGAGCTGCGGGCGATCGCCGAGTACTGGCTGGGGCGGCACGCGGCGGCGGCCGAGAGCTCCCGGGAAGGGCTGCGGATCGCCCGCGCCACCGGCCAGGTGAACGTGGCCGCGGCCCACCTGGGAATGCTCGCGGTGCTCGCCGCCGTACGCGCCGACCGGGACGCCTGCCTGCGCCGGCTCGGCGAGATCGGTGACGGGCCGGCGCCGTACAGCCGGCCCTGGGCGCTGGCGCAGTGGGCCGTCGCGGTGCTCGACCTGACCGACGGCCGGCACGCCGCGGCCGCCGCCCGCCTGGCCGCGCTGGCCCGCCCGGGCACCGGACGCGGTCAGGTGCTGGTCCAGGTGATGGCGACCCCCCACCTGGTGGAGGCCGCCCAGCTGTCGCATCGACCGGTCGCCGTCGCCGCCCTCGCGCTCTTCGACAAATGGGCCAGCAGCACGGCCAGCCCGTCGCGGCGCGCCCTGTCAGCCCGCTGCCACGCCCTGCTCGCCCCGCGCGGCAGCGTCGAGGCCGAGGAGCGGTTCCGCACCGCGCTGCGGCTGCACCCCGTCGACACCGGTGTCTTCGAGCGGGCCCGCACCGCGCTCCTGTTCGGCCGGGAGCTGCGCCGGGCCCGTCGACCCCGAGACGCGCGTACCCACCTGCACGACGCCTGGGAGACGTTCACCCTGCTCGCCGCCGAGGCGTGGGCCGACCAGGCCACCGCGGAGCTGCGCGCGGCCGGCGAGTCCGTCGGCGCGCCGGACCCGGCCGCGGTGCGGCTGCTGACCGGCCAACAACTGCGGATCGCGCAGCTGGTCGCCGAGGGCGCCACCAACCGCGAGGTCGCCGCCCGGATGTTCCTCTCCACCCGGACGGTCGACCACCACCTGCGCAACATCTTCCACCGGCTCGGCGTCCGGTCGCGTACGGAGCTGGCCCGAGCGCTTCCTTAGGGCGTGTGTCAAAGTCCCTGGCCGCCCTGCGGCGGGCCCAGACGACGACCGGCGGCGTCGGCGCTCCGTCCGGATACAACACCGGTATCCGAACGAACCCCGCCTTGCCGGACCGCCGCCTGGACTCCGCCTCGGCTCGACCGAAGACTTCGACACACGCGCTAGCAGCGCCGCCGGGCCCGGGTTCAGGCAGACGCCGTGACTGGCGATCGCAGGCCGAGCCACTGTTCGGCGTCCCAGGCATGGAACCGCTCCACCTCGGTGAACCCCAGCTTCGCCGCGAGGCGCATCGAGCCGACGTTGGCGGTTTGGGTGGTGAGCACCACCGGCTCGCCGGGAAGGACGCCGTCGAACCAGTCGAGGGCCGCCGCGCAGGCCTCGGCGGCGTACCCGAATCCCCACGCTCGCGGCAGGAAGAGGTAACCGAGATCGGCCTTTCCCGCAGCGGCCGGGCGACGGTGCCCCGTCGCCCTCCTGAGCAGGATCTGGCCGATCATCGTCCCGTCGAGATCGACGACGAAACTCCCGGGCCACCGCTCGGGCATCCCGGGCATCTCGCGTTCCAGCTCGTCACGCGGCCGGGGGCCGCCGAGGTAGGTGTTCACCTCCGGCGACGCCAGCAGCTCGATGAACGCCGGACGGTCCCGGGCCTCGGACTCACGGAGCACGAGCCTCTCGGTCCGGATGGGCTCAGGCGGCCAGGCGACGGGTCCGAGTTCGGTCATGGCGGCCAGCCAATCAGCAGACTCGGCAGCGATCAAGGCCTGCGAATCGGTCGACGCACCGGCCTGGCCCGCAACCGCACCTCCGGGGCCAGGCCCTACGAGCCGGATTCACGGGACGACGACGGTGCGGGCGCCCTCGCCCCGGGCCATCCGGTCGAAGGCGGCCGCCGCGCCGTCCAGGTCCGTCCGGTCGCTGATCAGCGGGGCGAGGTCCAGGGAGCCGTCGAGCACCGACCGGGCCAGCGCCGGCACGTCCCGGTCCGGGTCGGACGAGCCGTAGACGGAGGAGCGCAGCGTACGGGCCGAGTGGAAGATCTCCAGCGCGCTGAGCGGCACCACGTCGTCCTTGGCGCCCATGCCCACCACGGTGACCGTGCCGCCCCGCCGGGTGGCCCGCCACGCGGCGCGGATGGTGCTGCCCCGCCCGACGCACTCGAAGGCGTGGTCCGCGCCCCGCCGGTCGGTGCGGCCCCGTACCGCCCGGCTGAGCGAGTCGTCGGAGAGCAGGAACTCGGTAGCACCGGCGGCGAGGGCGAGCTTCGCCTTGGTCGGCGACACGTCGACGGCGAGCACCGGGTCGGCGCCGGCGGCCCGGGCGGCGCCGACGACCGAGAGCCCCACCCCGCCGAGGCCGATCACGACGACGGATTCGCCGGGCGCCACCCCGGCGGTACGGCGAACCGCGCCGACCCCGGTCAGCACGGCGCAGCCGAGCAGCGCGGCGGCCTCGAACGGCAGCTCGGCGGGGACCGGGATGACCGCGGTCTCGGGGACCACCACCTCCTCGGCGAGCGCGCCGAGGCCGAGCGTGACGTGCAGCGGCTCACCGGCCGCCGTACGGCCCCGGGCCACCGCGGGCACGCCACCCCGCTCGCAGAGCCACGGCTCGTGGCGTTCGCAGTACCAGCATCGGCGGCACGGCGGCGCCCAGTTGAGCACCACGTGTTCGCCGGGCTCGACCCGGGTGACGTCCGCGCCGGTCTCGATGACCACGCCCGCCGCCTCGTGACCGAGCGCGAGCGGGTACGGCGCGGCGACGGTGCCGTTCAGCATGGAGAGGTCGGAGTGGCAGACCCCGGCCGCCCGGACGGACACCCGCACCTCACCCGGCGCCGGGGCGGGCAGTTCGACAGGTTCGACCCGGGGCGGCTCGCCGACGGCGCGGGCGACGAGCGCCCTCACCGCTGGATCGCCTTCGTCTGGAGGAACTCGGCAAGTCCGTGGCGGCCCAGCTCCCGGCCGATGCCGGACTGCTTGTACCCGCCGAACGGAGCGAGCGGGTTGAACGGCGCGCCGTTGACGTCCACCGCGCCGGTGCGCATCCGCCGGGCCACCCGCACCGCCCGTTCCTCGTCGGCCGACCAGACCGCGCCGGCCAGGCCGTAGCGGGAGTTGTTCGCCACGGTCACGGCGTGGTCCTCGTCGTCGACCGGGATGATCGCGAGGACCGGGCCGAAGACCTCCTCCTGGGCCAGCGCGCTCTCCGGGTCGACGTCGGCGATGACGGTCGGCGCCACGTACCAGCCGCGGTCGGGCACCGGGGCGTCCGGGCCGCCGGCGACGAGTCGACCGCCGTCGGCGAGACCGCGGGTGACGTGCCCGAGCACCCGCTCCCGCTGCGCGGCGGAGACGAGCGGGCCCAACCGGGTGGCCGGATCGAACGGATCGCCGAGCCGGTAGGCCCCGGCGGCCTTGGCGGCCAGCTCCACCGCGTCGTCGTAGCGGGACCGGTGCACGAGCATCCGGGTCCACGCCGTGCAGGTCTGGCCGGAGTTGAGGAACGCGTTGCCCACGCCGACCTTCACGGCGGTCGTCAGGTCGGCGTCGTCGAGGATCACGTTCGCCGACTTGCCGCCCAGTTCGAGCGCCACCCGGGCGATCCGGTCCGCCGCGAGGTGCGAGATCCGTCGGCCGGTCGCCGTGGATCCGGTGAAGGAGACCATGTCCACGTCCGGGTGGGCGGCGATGGCCTCGCCGACGACCGGGCCGGTGCCGGTGACCAGGTTGACGACGCCCGGCGGAAGGCCGGCCTCGTGGATCGCGTCGAAGAGCAGGTACGACACGAGCGGGGTCAGCTCGGCCGGCTTGAGCACCACGGTGCAGCCGGCCGCGAGTGCCGGGGCGAGCTTCGCCACCACCTGGTGCAACGGGTAGTTCCACGGGGTGATCGCGCCGACCACGCCGACGGGTTCCCGGACCACCGTCGAGTTGCCGACGGTCTCCTCGACCGAGGAGTGGGCGGCCAGCTCGACGTAGCTGTGCAGCACGGTGAGCGGCAGACCGGCCTGGATCCGGGAGGCGACCTTCAGCGGCGCGCCCAGCTCCAGCGCCACGGTGCGGGCGATCTCGTCGGCCCTGGCGGAGAGGGCGGCGTGCAGCCGGTCCAGGTGCGCGGCGCGCTGCGCCGGCGGGGTCGCGGCCCACCCGTCGAAGGCGGCCCGGGCGGCGGCCACGGCCCGGTCCACGTCGGTGGCGGTGCCGGCCGGTACGGTCGCGATGACCTCTTCGGTGGCGGGGTTGTGCACCGGGAGGGGCGCCGCGCCGGACGGGGCGACCCATCGACCGTCGAGGTAGAAGTCGGTCCGTGCGAGATCCATCCTGCCCCTCACCTGCGTCGACAAAACTAGCGGTGCAAGTTTGGACTGACCCTAGTACGCGCCGGCGGTCGGCGGGAGGGGCGGCAACGGCCCGACCTGGCGCTCGTACGTGCGCGACAGGCCGTCGACGAGCGCCTCCAGGCCGAGCGCGAACGCGCCCTCGTCCACCTGCTGCTGGTGCTCGGGGAGCCGGTGCGCCTGGGTGAGGTGCGGGTACTGCTCCGCGTAGAGGCCCGGGTCCTCGACGAAGCCGCGGGCGAACGAGCCGAGCGCCGAGCCCGCCACGAAGTACCGCATCAGCGCGCCGATATGGGTGGCCCGGGCGGGTGGCCAGCCGGCGTCGACGAGCCCGCCGTAGACCGCGTCGGCCATGGACAGCGCGGCCGGACGGCGCCCCGGCCCGCGGGCCAGGTACGGCACGATGTTCGGGTGCGCGGCCAGCGCGGCCCGGTAGGAGAGACCCCAGCGGCGTAGCGCCTCCCGCCAGTCGACCCTCCCGAAGAACGACACGTCCACCTGGGACGTGATGCTGTCCGCTACCGCGTCCAGGATCTCGTCCTTGGTGGCGAAGTGGTTGTAGAGCGAAGGCCCGCGTACGCCGAGTTCGGCGGCGAGCCGGCGGGTGGAGAACGCCTCCAGTCCCTCGGCGTCGATCAGCGCGGCGGCGGCCTCGATGATCCGCTGCCGGCTGAGCAGCGCCTGCCGCGGCCGGGGCATCGCGTTCTCCCTCCTTCGCGCGGTCCGTCGGGCGGGTTCCCGGCCGGTCGGGGTCGCCGGCGCCCGGCGGCCCGCCGGAAACTCTGCCACAACCGGGTCTGGACGGACTTTAACTTGCAGCGCTAGTTTATGGCTCATGGACCTGCGTCTCTCCGCCGAGCAGACGGCGGTCCGCCGGCTCGCCGCCGAGTTCGTCGACCGCGAGGTGCGGCCGTACGCGGCGCAGTGGGACCGGCGTGAGGCGGTCGACCCCACGATCGTGGGTCTCCTCGGCGAGCTCGGCTTCCTCGGCCTGACCATCCCCGAGACCGACGGGGGCTCCGGCGGTGACCATCTCTCGTACTGCCTCGTGCTGGAGGAGCTGGGGCGTGGCGACTCCGCCGTGCGCGGCATCGTCTCCGTCTCGCTGGGCCTGGTGGCCAAGGCGATCGCCGCGCACGGCACGGCCGAGCAGCGGGCGCGGTGGCTGCCCGGCCTCTGCTCCGGCGCCGCCCTCGGCTGCTTCGCCCTCACCGAACCGGGGAGCGGGTCGGACGCCGCCGCGCTCGCCACCCGGGCCGTACGCGACGGTGACGACTGGCTGCTCACCGGGACGAAGACGTTCATCACCAACGGCACCACCGCCGACGTGGCGCTGCTCTTCGCCCGCACCGGCGGCCCGGGGCACCGCGGCATCACCGCCTTCCTGGTGCCCACCGACAGCCCCGGCCTGACCCGCCGCGAGATCCACGGCAAGCTGGGCCTGCGCGGGCAGGCCACCGCCGAGCTGCACCTCGACGCGGTGCGGGTGCCCGACGCGGCCCGCCTCGGCGACGAGGGCGCCGGTTTCCGGCTCGCGCTCGGCACCCTCGCCAAGGGACGGATGTCCGTCGCCGCAGGTTGCGTCGGCATCGCCCAGGGCTGCCTGGACGCGGCGGTCCGCTACGCCGGGGAGCGCAGCCAGTTCGGCAAGCCGATCGCCGGTCACCAGCTGGTGCAGCGACTGCTCGCCGCCATCGCCGTCGACACCGCCGCCGCCCGGCTGCTGGTGTGGCAGGTGGCCGACCTGATCGACCGCGGGGAGCCGTTCGCCACCGAGGTCTCCATGGCCAAGCTCTTCGCCAGCGAGGCCGCCGTACGTGCCGCCGACAACGCCGTGCAGGTCTTCGGCGGCTACGGCTACATCGACGAGTACCCGGTCGGCAAGTACCTGCGCGACGCCCGCGTCGCCACCCTCTACGAGGGCACCAGCCAGATCCAGCAACTGCTCATCGGCCGCGCGCTCACCGGTGTGACCGCGTTCTGACCCCACCACCCCGGAGGAATCATGGACTTCGCGCTCTCCGACGAGCAGCGGGCCATCCGCGAGACGGCCCGCGACTTCATCACCCGTGAGGTCGTGCCGCTGGAGCAGGAGCTGCTGCGACGCGAACGCGCGCACCGGCCCGGGCTCGACCGCGGCGAGCTGCGCGAACTGCAGCTCAAGGCGCGCAAGTTCGGCTTCTGGGGCCTCGCCACTCCCCAGGAGTACGGCGGCATGGACCTGCCGGCCGTGACCCAGTCGCTGATCTGGACCGAGATCGGCCGCTCGTTCGTGCCGTTCCGCTTCGGCGGCGAGGCCGACAACATCCTCTTCCACTGCGACGAGGAGCAGAAGCGGGAGTACCTGCTGCCCACCATCGAGGGGGAGCGGTTCAGCTGCTTCGCCATCACCGAACCGGGCGCCGGCTCCGACGCGGCGAACATCAGGCTCAGCGCCCGGCGGGACGGCGGCGACTGGGTGCTCAACGGCGAGAAGACGTTCATCACCGGCGGCAACGAGGCCGACTTCGCCATCGTCATCGCGGTCACCGACCCGGAGAAGGGCGCCCGGCGTGGCGGCGCCACCGCGTTCCTGGTCGACCGGGAGATGGGCTGGCGCTCCGAGTTCATCCAGACGATGGGGGAGGGCGGCCCGGCGTCGCTGGTCTTCGACGACGTACGGGTGCCCGACCGCAACATCCTCGGCGAGCCGGGGCAGGGCTTCACGCTCGGCATGGAGTGGATCGGCAAGGGCCGCTACACGATCCCCTCGCACGCGGTGGGTATCGCCGAGCGGGCGCTGGGGATGGCGATCGCGTACGCCAACACCCGCGAGACGTTCGGTCGACCGATCGGCGAGAACCAGGCGATCCAGTGGATGATCGCCGACTCGGAGACGGAGCTGGAGGCGGCCCGCCTGCTCATCCTGCGGGCGGCCTGGACTGTCGACCAGGGCCTGGATCCGCGGCACGCCTCCTCGATGGCGAAGCTCTACGGCGCCGGCATGGTCAACCGGGTGGTCGACCGGGTCCTGCAGATCCACGGCGGCATGGGCTACACCCGCGAACTGCCCATCGAGCGCTGGTACCGGCAGGTCCGGCTCTACCGGATCTTCGAGGGCACCGACGAGATGCAGCGACTCATCATCTCCCGCGACCTGCTGCGCGGGTACACCAAGCTGGGAGGGCACCTGGCATGAGGACGTTCGCCTCCATCGACGAGTTGGCCGCGGCGGTCGGCGAGACCGTCGGACCCGGCCCGTGGCAGCCCGTCGACCAGAAGCGGGTCGACCTGTTCGCCGACGCCACCGACGACCACCAGTGGATCCACGTCGACCCGGAGCGGGCCGCCGCCGGCCCGTTCGGCGGCACCGTCGCCCACGGCTACCTCACCCTGTCGTTGCTGCCCGCGCTGGCCGGCACGCTCTACCGGGTGCGGGGGGTCGGCATGGGGGTCAACTACGGGCTGAACCGGGTGCGGTTCCCCGCCCCGCTGCGGGTCGGCAGCTCCGTCCGGGCCAGCGCCACCTTCACCGACGTGTCCCCGGTGGAGGGTGGCGTGCAGGTGGTCAACCGGGTCACCGTCGAGACCGACGCGGGCGGCAAGCCGGTCTGCGTCGCCGAGACGGTCAGCCGCCTCTACCGGGAGGTGGTCCGGTGACCGCCCTCTCGCTCGCCATGGTGCTCGCCGAGTCCGCCCGCCGGCACGCCGACACCGTCGCCGTGGTCGACGGCGACATCCGGGTGACGTACGCCGAGCTGTGGTTGGAGGCGCGCAGCTACGCGGCCGGGCTGCGGGAACTCGGCGTCGCCCCCGGCGACGCGGTGGCCCTGCTCGCTCCGAACGTGGTCGACTTCCCCCGCGTCTACTACGGCGCGCTCGCCGCGGGCGCGGTGCTGGTGCCGGTGCACCTGCTGCTCACCGCGGACGAGGCCGCGTACGTGCTGCGCGACAGCGGCTCGAAGGTGCTGGTCTGCCACACCTCCCAGCTCGCCCTGGGCGCGGCCGCCGCGGCCGCCGCCGGCGCACGGCTGGTGACGGTCGGCCCGGCCGTGCCCGGTGTCGAGGCCACCCGCCTGGAGGACGTGAGCGCCGCGGTGCCGCCGCTGCCGTCGTACCTGACCCGCGAGGCGGAGGACCCCGCCGTGGTGCGCTACACCAGCGGCACGACCGGGGTGCCGAAGGGCGCCCTGCTCACCCACCTCAACCTCGTCATGAACGCCACGGTCAACGTCTTCGACGCCAACGACGCGCGCGGCGACGACGTGGTGCTCGGCTGCCTGCCGCTGTTCCACAGCTTCGGCCAGACCGTGGCGATGAACGGGACGTTCCGCATCGGGGCGACCCTGGTGCTGCTCGCCCGGTTCACCGGGCCGGACGCGATCGACCTGATGCGGCGCGAGGGGGTGAACGTCTTCCACGGTGTGCCGACCATGTACGTCGCGCTGCTGGAGGCGGCCCGGGGCCGCGACGACCTGCCCCGGCTGCGGCTCTGCGTCTCCGGCGGCGCGTCGCTGCCGGTCGCCGTCCTGGAACGCTTCCACACCGCGTTCGACACGGCCGTCTTCGAGGGGTACGGGCTGTCGGAGACCTCGCCCACGGCCACCACCAACCAACCGCACTTCGGCACCCGCGCCGGCACCGTCGGCCACCCCGTCTGGGGCGTGGAGGTGGAGATCGCCCGCGCCGAGGTCGACGACCGGATCGAGCTGCTCCCCACCGGCGAGCTCGGCGAGATCGTCATCCGTGGTCACAACGTCTTCGCCGGCTACCTCGGGCGGCCCGAGGCGACCGCGGAGGCCGTGGTCGACGGCTGGTTCCGCAGCGGCGACCTCGGCCACAAGGACGCCGACGGGTTCGTCACGATCGTCGACCGCAAGAAGGACATGATCATCCGGGGTGGCTTCAACGTGTACCCCCGCGAGGTCGAGGAGGCGCTGGCCCGCCATCCCGCCGTCGGTCAGGTCGCGGTGATCGGCCTGCCCGACCCGCGCCACGGCGAGGAGATCTGCGCGGTGGTGGTGCCCGATCCCGGCGGGCCGGGCGCGCCGAGCGAGGCGGACCTGATCGACTGGGCGCGGGAGCACCTCGGCCGGCACAAGTACCCCCGGCAGGTGCGTTACGTCGACGCGCTGCCGATCGGTCCCAGCCACAAGGTGCTCAAGCGGGAACTGCGACGGACGATGGCACAGGCGCCGGTCGACTGACCCGGTGGCCCGACGGTGGAGCCCGCCGGCGGAGGCTCCACCGTCCGCCGTCCGTCCCGCGTCAGCGTCCGCGCCGCTACCGGGCCGGGTCCCTCGCGAACTGACCGTCGACGAGCGCCACCAGGGCGGCGTGCGTCTCCCGGTCGGCCGCGACGACGAGCCCGCCGACGCCGGTGTGCAGGGGCTGGCCCCGCAGGCCGGTCACCACGCAGCCGGCGGCCCGGCAGAGCGCGATCCCGGCGGCGAAGTGGACGCTGTCACGCAGGTGACCGTCGGTGACGTAGGCGGCCCGGCGGCCGGCCGCCACCCAGGCCACCGCCAGGGTGGTGGAGACCACCCGCGGGCGGAAGCGCTCCACGAACCCGCGGTCGGCCAGCAGTTGGACGGCCCGGAACGCCGGATCGTTCGGAAACGGCGGGTCGAGGTTGACGTCGACCAGCCGGGACGCGGCCGAGGGGGCCAGCTGCTCGTCCACGCCGTCGCCGCGGACGTACGCGCCCGTGCCGTCGGTCCAGAACACCTCCCCGCTGAACGGGTCGGCCGAGGCGGCCACCGTGACGCCGAGGCGGGTCCGCAGGGCGACGTTCACCGCCACCAGCATGCTGCGCACGGCGTAGTTGAGCGTGCCGCAGAGCGGGTCGACGAGCCACCGGCGCTCCGCGCCGTCGGCGCCGGTGCGCCCGCTCTCCTCGCCGGTCACGGCGTCGTCCGGCCGGGCGGCCCGCAGCATCTCGATGATCGCGCGCTCGGCCTCGAGGTCCGCGGCGGTCGCGAAGTCGCCGCCGGGCTTCTCCACCCGCGCGAGCGACGCACCGTGGTTCGCCCGTACGACGGTGGCCCCCGCCTGCGCCGCCGCTATCGCCAGATCCCGGTCCTCGATCGACATTCGCTCACGATAGAGATCCCCGCCGGGCGCCCGGTCGGCGCGGGGCCGCCGGTCTCGGCCCCGGCGACCGGCACGCTAGTCCCGGTGGTCCTCGTCGGCCGGGATGATCGACTCGCGCTGCTCCAGGGCGTCCGCCGGGTTGGCGTCCTCGGGCAGGGCGGTGAGCGAATCCTGCTCGCCGGCCGGCGGGGCGCCCTGCTCGGCGACGTCCGCCTCGCTGACCTCCAGCGGCGGCGTGGTGGGAGTGACGTCCTGCGCCGAGTCGTCCACCACCGTCTGCCGCTGCTCCAGGGCGTCCGCCTCCGGTGCCACGCGCAGTGGGTCGTCCGGGTTGACCGTCATCTCGTATCCCTCCAGCCGGGTCGTCTCCTCCCATAGTTCCCCGATCCGGTGCCGGAAACCCGGGCATCGAGGGTGAAACGGCACCGGTGCCGGGTACCCGGCGGCCATGCCCGAGGGCCACCTGATCCACCGGTACGCGCGGGAACAGCACGCCGCCCTCGCCGGCCGCGCGCCGACCCTCACCAGCCCGCAGGGCCGGTTCGACCCGAGCCCGTACGCGGGACACGCGCTCGCGGCGGTCGAGGCGTACGGCAAGCACCTGCTGTACCACTTCGACGACGCCCCGCCCCTGCACGTGCACCTCGGCATGCGTGGCCTCTGGCTGCGGTACGACGATCCCGGCGTGGCGCCCCGCAAGGGGGTGCGGCTGCGGATCGCCACCGGCGCGGTCGCGTACGACCTGATCGCGCCGATCCGGTGCGAGCCGCTGGCCGGCGACGGTCTGCGCGCCCTGCGGGATTCGCTCGGCCCCGACCCGCTGCGGGCCGACGCCGACCCCGACGAGGCGGTACGCCGGCTGGCCGCGGCCGGTGGCGCGGTCGGCGCGACCGTGCTCGACCAGTCGGTCTGGGCGGGCATCGGCAACGCCTGGCGCGCCGAGCTGCTCTTCCTGGCCGGTCTCGACCCCGACGCGCGACGGATCGGGCCGCGGCCGGCACGGCGGCTCTGGGAACTCGCGGTGGAGTACCTGGCGCTCGGGCGGGACGCCGGTCAGGTGGTCAGCGACCCGACCGCGCCGGACGAGCGGTGGGTCTACAAGCGCGCCGCGTGCCGGCGCTGCGGCTCCCCGGTGCGCCGGTGGGAGCTGGGCTCCCGCACCGCGTACGCCTGCCCGGTCGACCAGCCCGCCGCGCCACCGGGCTGACCGTGCCGCTCGGGCCGACCGATCGGCGTCGGGCGGACACGGGTGGCGCCGGAAGCTAGATGGTTGCGCAAGCTAGCTGGCGCGGCTATCGTCCCGGCTCATGATCGTAGGAGCGGCGTTCGCCGCGGTCGTCCGCGCGGCGCGGCGGTAGCGCCGGGATGGACCAGGAGAGACGCGCGCAGTGGCTGCGCGGAGTGCTCGACCTCTGCGTGCTCGCGCTGCTGCGCCGGGGTGAGTCCTACGGGTACGAGCTGTCCCAGGCGCTGCGGGCCCAGGGGCTCGGCGCCGTGCAGGGCGGCACCCTCTATCCGGTGCTGCTGCGGTTGCAGCGATCCGGCCTGCTCACCGCGCACTGGCGGGAGGGGCGGACCGGCCCCGCCCGCAAGTACTACCGGATCAGCCCGGCCGGCAGCGCGGCGCTGCGCGCGGCCGCCACCGACTGGAGCGCCTTCGCGACGAGCGTGGGCGCGATACTGACCGAGGAGGCGAAGCGGTGAACCACGACGCCTGGCTCGCCGCCCTCACCGGCGAACTGCGCCGGCACGGGGTGGGGCCCGACCTGACCGGACACGTGGTCGCCGAGGCGGCCACCCACCTCGCCGAGAGCGGGGAGCCGCCGCTCGCGGTGTTCGGCCCGCCGCAGGCGTACGCCCGGGCGGTCGCCGACAGCCTCGGCGGCCCCGACCAGCGCCCGCCCCGGCGGCGGCCCGGTCCGGTACGGCTCGCCGCGCGGGGCATCACCAAGCGCTACCGCGGGCGGACCGTCCTCGACCGGGTCGACCTCACCGTGCGGGCGGGGGAGATCGCGGCCGTCGTGGGCGCGAACGGGGCCGGCAAGAGCACCTTCCTGCGGATCTGCGCCGGCCTGCTGAGCCCGGACACCGGGACCGTGCAGGTGGACGGGGCGCTCGGCTACTGCCCGCAGGACGGTGGCACCGCCGAGTTCCTCGACCCGGACGAGCACTTCGTGCTGGTCGGCGCGGGCCGGGGGCTGAGTCGTCGCGCGGCCCGCCGGAACGGCCGGGCGGGGGCCGCCGCGCTGGACTGGACGCCGCCGGCCGGTACGCAGGCCCGACACCTCTCCGGCGGCACCCGGCAGAAGCTGAACCTGGTGCTGGCCCGGCTCGGTGAGCCGGACGTGCTGCTGCTCGACGAGCCGTACCAGGGCTTCGACCGGGGCACCTACCTCGACTTCTGGCACGAGGTGTGGCGCTGGCGCGACGCCGGGAAGGCGATCGTGGTCGTCACCCACCTGCTCAACCAGCTCGACCGGGTCGACATCGTGCTCGATCTGACCGCCCAAGGGGAGCGCGCCGCATGACCAAGATCCTTGTGGTGGCCGAGTCCGCGCTGCGTGAGCTGCTGCGCCGCCGATCGGTGCTGGTCATCCTGCTGCTGTTGCCGCTGGCCTTCTACCTCAGCCGTCGCGGTGACCACCTCGGCCAGTCCATCCGCTTCGTCTGCCTCGGCCTCGGCTGGGCGCTGAGCACGGCGGCCCTCTTCGCCGGCAGCGCGGCGCGCGGCATCGAACCCCGGCTGCGGCTCTCCGGCTACCGCAGCCCGCACCTCGTCTTCGGGCGGCTGCTCGCGCTCTGGACGGTCGGGGTGCTGCTCTCCGTGCCGTACTTCGTGCTCATCCTGGTCGACCAGCACGACGTCCGGTACGGCGCGATCGCCCTGATCATGGCGCTGACCGTGGTCGTGGCCGCACCGTTCGGGCTGCTGCTGAGCGCCGTGCTGCCGCGCGAGCTGGAGGGCACACTGGTGCTGCTGACCGTGGTCGGCCTGCAGATGGTGATGGACCCGGCGGACGAGACCACCCGGGCGCTGCCGTTCTGGTTCAGCCGGGAGATCGGCACGTACGCCATCGACCACACCGACGGCGGCTACCTGACCCGCGGGCTGATCCAGGGCGGCACGTTCGCCGCCGTCCTCACCCTGCTGGTCGCGGTGGCCGCCGCCGTGCGGCTGCGCCGACGCCGGCACCTGCGCTTCGCGTAGCCGGCGTCACGGTAGGGCCGAGTGCCGTCTCGCCGGCCCGGTCGGTGAGCGCCCGACGCCGCGTCGGCCCGTCGCTCGTCCGGACGAGAAGCGGCGACGATCAGCCGCGGGTACGCCCCAGCAGCTCGATGATCTCGGCGGTGGTGCCGGTCTCGCCGAGTCGGGGGAAGATCCGCTCGACGCTGTTGCGGTGCCCCTCGGCGTCGAGGTCGGTCATCGCGTCGGTGGCGAGGGTGACGTGGTAGCCGTGCTCGTACGCGGCGCGGGCCGTCGACTCCACGCCGATGCTGGTGGCGATGCCGCCGAGCACGATCTGGGTCACGCCCCGGCGGCGCAGGTGCAGGTCGAGGTCGGTGCCGTAGAAGGCGCCCCAGTTCCGCTTGGTGACCACGAGGTCGCCCGGGTGGCCGCCGAGCTCGTCGACGAGCACGTCCCAGCCCTCGGGGCGGCTGCCCCCGGCCGACCCGCGGTCGGTTCGGCCCGGGGCGGCGTCCGCGCCGTCGGCGGCGGTGCTGACGCGGACCAGCACCACGGGAGCGCCGTGCGCGCGGAAGGCGTCGGCCAGTTGGACGCCGCGGGCGACGGCCTCCGCCGCCGGGTAGGGCGCGGTGGGCGCGGCGACGATGCCGCGCTGAAGGTCGATGAGGACCAGCGCGGTACGCGGGTCGAGCGCGGTGAGTGCCATCGGATCGTTCCTTTCGGTTCTCTGGGCGGGGCCGGCCGGAGCCGCCCCGGTGGGGTCAGGCCGGCGCCGGCGAGTCGTTCCGCCTGCCGATCCGCCCCAGCGAGCGGTCCAGCAGGACCACGAGCAGCAGCAGGAGGGCGCTGGCGAGCATCACGAGCGCCAGCTCGTGCAGCCCGGCGGTGTCGGCGCCGGAGCCGAAGGTGGCCGCGCTGGCGGCGGCGGCCACCATCGCGCCGAGGTAGGTGAAGGTGCGCAGCAGCCCGGCCGAGGACCCGATGCGGGCCGGGTCGGCCTGGTGGTAGAGGGCGTTCTGGTTGGCCAGGCCGAGCAGCCCCTGGGGCACGCCGGCCAGCACGGCGACGGTGACCAGCAGCCAGGTGCCGCTGCCGGGACGCACCACGAGCAGCAGGCCGCAGGCGGCGAGCTGGGTGACCGCCCCGACCACCAGCTTGCCGCGCACCCCACGGCGGCGGCCGGTCAGCGCCGAGACCGCGATCGCGGTGAGGAACAGCGGCAGCAGGATGAGCCCGGCCGTCGAGGCGGCGAGCCCCCGACCCTCCTCCAGCCACTGCGTGTACCCGTAGAGCCAGGCGTACCAGACGGTGAAGGTGAGCAGGTTGCGGGCGTACGTGGCGATCAGCGGCAGGTTCCCGCCGAGCACCCGCAGATCGAGGAACGGGTCGGCGGTGCGCAGTTCGCGGACGACCAGCCCGGCGCCGGCGGCCACGGCGACCGGGAGCAGCCAGAGGTACTCCGCCCGGGGGTTCATCAGGAGCAGCAGCACCGCGCTCAGCAGCCCGGCGAAGAGCGTCATCCCCGGCAGGTCCAGCCCGCCGCCCGGGGCGGTGGCCGCGGTCCTCGGCATCCGCAGGGCGCCGAGGATCAGGCAGGCCGCCGAGAGCGGGATGTTGACGGCGAAGATGGTGTGCCAGCCGCCGAGCCCGATCAGCAGCCCACCGAGGGTCGGCCCGACCGCCGAGACGGTCTGCGCGGAGATCGCCAGCGCGGTGAGCACGCCGCCCGGGTTGTCCTGCCCGGTGCGCCGCGACTCGTGCCGCAGCAGCGACATGGCGGCCGGGTAGCCGGCGCAGGTGCCGATGCCGAGCAGCACCCGGGCCACCACCAGCACCCCCAGCGACGGTGCGACGGTGCCGAGCACTCCCGCGACGCCGGTCAGCGCCGTACCGACGAGGTAGAGCCGGCGCGGTCCGTACCGGTCGACGAGCCGCCCGACGACGGGCTGCCCGACCGCGGTGGCGAGGTAGAGCGCCGAGACCAGCCAGGCCGTCCGGGACGGGGGCGCGCCGAACGCGGCCCCGATCGGGATCAGCGCCACGGCGATCATCGACGAGTTGATCGGGTTCAGCACCGCGCCGAGGATCATCGGCGCGATGAGCCGCCGGTCGAAGCCGTTCGGGCGGCCGTCGGTGGCCGTCGCCGCGCCCGGTCTGGTGGCGGGGGCGGTCACGATCCGGTCAGGCGGTCGAGCAGGGCCAGCGCCTCGACGATGGTGGCGCGCTCGGCGTCGGTGTACCGCTCCTGGAGGGCGCGGGCCAGCCACTCCTCGCGGGCCTGCCGGTCGCCCTCGACGCGGGCCTGGCCTGCGACGGTCAGCGACACCAGTTGCCGCCGGCCGTCGGTCGGGTCGGGCGTACGGGCGACGAGCCCCTGCTCGGTCAGCGGGGCGAGGATCGCGGCCATCGACTGCGGCCGGACCCGTTCGGCGGCGGCCAGGTCGCTGGCGGAGGCCGGGCCGCTCGTCGCGAGGCGGCTCAGCACGGAGACCTGGGAGGGAGTGAGCCCGTTGCGGTTGGCGACCTCACGCAGTCGGCGGCGGAGCCGGCTGAACACCACGCGCAGCTCGTGCGCCGCACGTACGGCTTCGGCGGAGATCGCGGACCCGGTCACCGCCCCACGGTAAAACCTTCAGTTCAGACTGCACAGTTTCGGCTGAAGACTGTGAGGGGCGGAACAGCGGCGGGTCACCGCCCCGGGTCGGTGCCGACAGTGCCCGGCGTCGACCCGAACGCGGTGAGGAACCGGTCGCGGAACGTGCTCATCGGCCAGACCGGGGCAGCCGATCCGGGCCGCAGGCCGTCCTGCCAGCCCCAGCCGGTGATCCGGTCGAGCACGGCCGGGTCGCGGGCGACGATGGTGATCGGCACGTCCCGGCTCGCGTCCGGCCCGGTCACCACCGGCGCCGGTTGGTGGTCGCCGAGGAAGACCAGCACCAGGTTCTCGTCGCCGTACGTCTCGACGTAGGAGATCAGCGTCGCCAGCGAGTACGCGACCGCCCGCCGGTAGCCGGCCCGCGCCGCGTCCGGTGGGCTCTCGATGCGGGCCGTGGCGTGGGCGAAGAGCGAGCCGTCGCCGACGTCGTCCCAGCCGACGAGGCGGGGCACCGCCGTCCAGGGCGAGTGGCTGGAGATCAGCGGGATCTCGGCCATCACCGGTGGCCGGTCGGCCTCGGCGCGCTCGGTGCGCTGGAAGTGCGCCAGGGTGTACTGGTCGGGCATGGGGGCGTACGCGAACTTCGTGCCCCGGTAGCCGAGCGCGGCACAGTCGTAGTAGCGGTCGTAGCCGAAGAAGACCCCCTCCGGCCAGGGCTGGGTGGCCGCGGGCATCACCCCGACCGTCCGCCAGCCGGCCCGGCGGAACGCGCCGTTGAGGGTGAGCCGGTCGCTGGCGAGCAGGGCCCGGTGGCGCTGCTCGTTGTCGATCCAGAGACCGGACAGCAGCGTGTCGTGGGCCAGCCAGCTGCCGCCCCCCGCGGTGGGGGAGGTGAGGAAGCCGCTGCGCGCGGCGTACCCCTGCGCCCGCAGCCGGCCGTAGCCGGCGTCGAGCACCGGGTTGACCTCCGAGGCGAGCCCCGGGTCCTCGATCGCGCTGCGCCCGTAGCTCTCCACGAAGGTGAGTACCACGTCCTTGCCGCCCAGGCCGGTGAGGAGCCGGTCGCCCGGGGTGTCCCGGAACGGGTCGGCGACGATCTCGGTGGCGAAGGTTCCCCGGTCGCGCAGCCGCTCCCGTACCTGCGCCGCGTGCGCCGCCACCAGGCTGCTCGTTCCCGAGTCGGCCAGCGGCACCCCGAACGCGGCGCACGCCACCCAGAGCACGGTCAGCGCGGCGACCGCCCGGGTCGCGGCGCGGTCGTGCTCCGCCACCACGCGGCTCACCCGGCGCACCGCGACCGTCATGGAGACCAGCAGGGCGGCGGCGAGCAGCGCCGCGCCCAGGGCGGCGCCGATCGCCCCGGCCCGACCCGCCGCGTCGGTGACGAAGCCGTATGCGTCGTCCAGCAGGGCCCAGTCCAGCACCAGGTCGAACGGTCGGGCCAGGGTGGTCTGGAAACCCAGGTCGGCGACCTTCAGCACGGCCAGCAGGCCGAGCAGCGGGCCGGCCACCAGCGCGGCCACCCGCCGCCCGCGAGGCGGCAGGGCGAGCAGCAGCGCGAGGCCGAGCAGCCCCTCCAGCGGGAGGCGCAGGAACGTGCCGGGGGTGAGCCGGTCGGCGCGGTCCGGCCCGACCAGCACCGCGAGAACCAGGAGACCGGCGAGCACGGTGAGCACGCCGGAGGCGGCCCGCCGCCACCCCGGCCGGGCGCCGGCACCGTCGTGCGTGCCCTTCCCGGCCGTGGTACCTGCGGCCTGCGCCGCCTCCGCGACGGGCGCCCCGGTCACGTCTTCCGGCGCGGTCACGTCGTCCGGCGCGGCCGCGTCGTCCGGCGCCGGCGCGGAGATCCGGTCGCCGCCCTGGTGTCGGGCGGCCCGCGAGGACATCAGATCCACCCGTCGCTACGGGACCCGGCGAGCGCCGGCGTCCGGGCCGGCCTCTCCTCCCGCTGCGCAGGCGCGGGCAGTGCCGGGCGAGAACCGGGAGCCGGCGGGCGGTGCCGCCACAGCCAGCGCACGTCCCGGCCGAACGACTCCACGAGCAGGGCCAGTGCCGCCACCAGCAGCAGCGTCGTGAGCGCCCCCGGCAGCAGGGCGGCCGCGGTGAGCACGATTCCCTGCGTCGCCGCGACCACCTTGCGCCACTGCCGGGGCGGCAGCGTTCCCCGCATCCACGGCAGCACCCAGCCGGCGGCGACGAAGGCGTACCGCATCCCGCCGATGGCGAGCACCCACGGACCGGCGTACGGGGCCACGTAGACGCTGAGTACGAGCAGGAGGAACGCGTCGACCTCCATGTCGAAGCGGGCGCCGAGCGCGCTGGCGGTGCCGGTGCGGCGGGCCACCCGCCCGTCGACCGCGTCGAGCAGCAGCGCCACGGCGCTGAGGGTCACCAGCAGCCCGACCGGCGCGGGCCGGGTGATCGCGTCCGCGGCCAGCGCGGTCACCCCGCCGACCAGCGTCGACCGGGTGAGCGTGACCCGGTCCGCCGGCCCGAGCCGCCCGGTTCCCGCGCGGCGCATGCCCCGGGTGAGCGCGACACCGCTCAGGAGGCCGTAAGTGACGCCGGCCAGCCAGCCCGCGCCGCCCAGACCGACCGTCCCGGCCAGCACGGCGAGGACGACGACCTGGAAGACCAGACCGACCAAGGGACCAGTTCGAACCGTTCGCACCGTGCCTCCGTGTTTATGATCGACGCCCCTGCCAGGGGACACGGAATTGGTGGCCGTTCGGTTCGACCGGCCACGCAGTGAGGAGCAGCCGGTGACCCGTGAGGCCCACGCCTTCTGGCTCGACACACCCGGTGCGGGTGAGATCCGTCCGGTACGGCTGCCGGATCCCGGCCCGGACGAGGTGCTGGTGCGCACCCGCTGCTCCGGGGTGAGCCGGGGCACCGAGACGCTGGTCTTCGCCGGCCGGGTGCCGGAAGACCAGTACGCCGTGATGCGCGCGCCCTTCCAGGAGGGCGAGTTCCCGGCGCCGGTGAAGTACGGCTACCTCAACGTCGGCGTCGTCGAGAAGGGACCCGCCGACCTGTTGGGACGCACCGTCTTCTGCCTGTACCCGCACCAGACCGCGTACGTGGTGCCGGCCTCGGCGGTGGTGCCGGTGCCCGACGGGGTGCCGCCCGGGCGGGCGGTGCTGGCGGGCACGGTGGAGACGGCCGTGAACGCGCTCTGGGACGCCCCGCCGCTGGTCGGCGACCGGGTCACCGTGGTCGGCGCCGGCATGGTCGGGTGCTGCGTGGCGGCCCTGCTCGCCCGCTTCCCCGGCGTGCACGTCGAACTCGTCGACACCGACCCCGGCCGCGCGGGCGTCGCCGAAGCGCTCGGGGTGGACTTCGTGTCGCCGCAGCGGGCGAGCGGCCGGCGGGATCTCGTGGTGCACGCCAGCGCCACCGGCGCCGGCCTGCAACGTTCCCTGGAGCTGCTCCGGCCCGAGGGCACAGTGGTGGAGCTGAGCTGGTACGGCGACCGCCCTGTGGAGTTGTCGCTGGGCGGGGTGTTCCACAGCGGACGGCTGACCGTGCGTGGCAGCCAGGTGGGCATGGTCGCCCCGGCCCGGCGGGCCAGCCGTGGCTACGCCGACCGGCTCGCGCTCGCCCTGGACCTGCTCGCCGATCCCGTGTTCGATGCCCTGATCACCGGCACCTCCCGCTTCGCGGAGCTGCCGGACGTGCTGGGCCGCCTGACGTCGGGCGAGCTGCCCGCGCTCTGCCACCTCATCACCTACGACGAGGAGTAATCAGTGTTCAGTGTGACCGTCCGTGATCACATGATGATCGCCCACAGCTTCCGCGGTGACGTCTTCGGGCCCGCGCAGCGACTGCACGGCGCGACGTTCGTGGTGGACGCCACGTTCCGCCGCGCCGAGCTGGACGGGGACGGCATCGTGGTGGACATCGGCCTGGCCACCGACCAGCTCAAGGCGGTCCTCGGCGAGCTCACCTACCGCAACCTGGACGACGAGCCCGCGTTCGCCGGGGTGAACACCACCACCGAGGTGCTCGCCCGGACGGTCGCCGACCGGCTCGTCGAGCGGGTGCACGCCGGTCAGCTCGGTGCGGGGGCGCGTCACCTGGACGGTGTCACCGTCACCCTGCACGAGTCGCACGTGGCGTGGGCCAGCTACGAGCGGTCTCTGTGAGCGCGAGGAGTGAGCTTGCGAGCCCCGCAGTCGCGAGCGGAAGGTGGGCTCTGTGAGCGCGAGGAGTGAGCTTGCGAGCCCGGCGGTCGCGAGCGGGGGGCAAGCTCTGTGACGGGCGCCGCGACGCGGGTGGCCGCCGCCGAGGGGGACGCCGGGGGCGCCGGCGAGGTGCACGTCGTACTGCCGAACGACATCGACGACCCGGGCTCGCCGAGCGGCGGCAACCGGTACGACCGGCGGGTCTGCCGGGGCCTGGCCGAGCAGGGCTGGACGGTGCGCGAGCACGCGGTGGCGGGGGAGTGGCCCCGGCCGGACGACCGGGCCCGCGCCGCGCTCGCCGGTGTGCTCGCGGCGCGTCCCGACGGTGCGACAGTCCTGGTCGACGGTCTGGTCGCCTCGGCGACGCCGGAGGTGCTGGCGGCGCAGGCCGATCGGCTGCGGCTCGTCGTCCTGGTGCACATGCCGATGGACGACGACACCGAGGCGCGGGCGCTGACCGTGGCGCGGGCGGTGGTGGCCACCAGCGGTTGGACCCGTGACCGGCTGCTCGACCGGTACGGCCTGCCGGCCGACCGGGTGCGGGTCGCCGAGCCCGGGGTGGACCCGGCGCCGCCGGCGACCGGCAGCGGCACCGGCGGGGCGCTGCTCTGTGTCGCGGCGGTCACCCCCACCAAGGGGCACGACGTGCTGGCCGGGGCGCTGGCAGAGGTCGCCGACCTGCCGTGGAGCTGCGTCTGCGTGGGCGCGCTCACCCGGGATCCCGGGTTCGTCGCCGACCTGCGATCGCGGCTGAGCGCGACTGGGCTGGCCGACCGGGTTCGGCTGGCCGGCCCGTGCACGGGGGACCGGCTCGACGCCGCCTACGACGCGGCGGACCTGCTCGTGTTGCCGTCCCGCGCCGAGACGTACGGCATGGTGGTCACCGAGGCGCTGGCCCGCGGTGTCCCGGTGCTGGGCACCGCCGTGGGCGGTCTCCCCGAGGCGCTGGGTCGGGCGCCGGGCGGCGGGCCACCGGGGCTGCTGGTCCCGCCGGACGACCCGGCGGCGCTCGCCGCCGCGCTGCGCCGCTGGCTGGACGACGCCGACCTGCGCGGCCGGCTCGGCCGCGCGGCTCGGGACCGGCGGGACGCGCTCACCGGCTGGTCGGTGACGGCCTCGCGGCTGGCGACGGTGCTGGCGGGGGTGGCGGCGTGACCACGGTCCTGTCTCCGTTCGCGCTGTGGCTCGGGCTGCGGGAGGGCGCCGACGCGGCGGCCCGCTCCGGTGAACTGGTCGACGCGGTCCGCGAGCGGTTGCCCGCCGGGCCGCTGACGATCCACGACCTGGGCAGCGGTACCGGCTCGATGCTGCGCTGGCTGGCTCCGCTGCTGCCCGGCCCGCAGCACTGGACCCTGTACGACCGTGACCCGGAGCTGCTCGCCCTGGCCGCCGGAGTCGCCCCCGGCTGCGGCCCGGACGCGACGAGCGCCCCGGTCACGTCCCCGCTGACCGCCGCCGACGGGGCGGCGGTCACCGTGGCGACCCGCTGTGCCGACCTGACCCGGCTCACCGACGCTGACCTTGCCGAGGCCGACCTGATCACCGCCTCCGCGCTGCTGGACATGCTCACCGCCGAGGAGATCGAGCGGGTGGTGGCGGCCTGCGCCGGGCGGCCCACCCTCTTCATGATCTCGGTCGTCGGGCGGGTACGGCTCAGCCCGGCGGACCCGCTCGACGCGGAGATCGCCGGGGCGTTCAACGACCACCAGCGCCGCAGCGTCGACGGCCGGCGGCTGCTCGGGCCGGACGCCGTCACCGCCACGGTCGAGGCGTTCACCCGGCACGGCGTGCCGGTCCTGACCCGACCCAGCCCGTGGCGGCTCGGCGCGGAGCAGGCGGAGCTGACCGCCGAGTGGTTCCGCGGCTGGCTCGGGGCGGCCTGCGAGCAGCGTCCCGAGCTGGCGCGGCGGGCGGCCGGGTACGCGCGGCGGCGGCTCGCCGAGGCCGCCGCCGGCCGGCTCGCCGTGCTCGTCGAGCACGAGGACCTGCTGGCGGGCTGAACCGTTCGGGTCCGGTGCCCGTGCCTATCAGGGAGAGCGATCTTTCGATGGGGGGCCGGCGCGGATGTTCTGGGCGTGGGCACGGGCACTCGGCGGTGTCGGGCTGCTCGGCGTACTGCTGTGGCAGGTGGGCGGGAACGCCTTCATCGACGGCCTGGCGCTGATCGACGGCCGGGCGCTGGCGGTGGCCGTCGCGATCGGCGCGGTCACCACGGTCTGCGGCGCGTGGCGGTGGAGCCTGGTCGCCGGCGGGCTGGGCGTACGACTGCCGCTGCGCACCGCGGTCGCGCACAGCTACCGGGCGGTGTTCCTCAACGCGACGCTGCCCGGCGGGGTGCTCGGCGACGTGCACCGGGCGGTCAGCCACGGGCGGGACGCGGGGGACGTCGGCCGCGGCGTACGCGCCGTGGTGTGGGAGCGCACCGCCGGTCAGGTCGTCCAGGTGCTCCTCGCGCTGGTGCTGCTCGCCCTCCTCCCGTCGCCGGTGCGGCCGTACCTGCCGATGGTGGGCGTGCTCCTGGGCGTCGGTGTGCTCGGTGCGGTGCTGGCGGCCCGGGTGCTGCCGAGTGCGGGGCGGTCCCGGTGGGCGAGGGCGGCGCGCGCGGTCGCCGGCGACGTACGGGCGGGTCTGCTCGCCCGGCGCACCTGGTGGGGCGTCTCCGTCGCCTCCGCGACGATGGTCGCCGGGCACCTGGCGACGTTCCTGCTCGCGGCGCGCACCGCCGGAGCCACCGCCCCGCTGTCGCGGCTGCTGCCGCTGACGCTGCTCGCGTTGCTGGCGATGGGGCTGCCGCTGAACGTCGCCGGCTTCGGCCCGCGGGAGGGCGTGGCCGCCTGGGCGTTCGGCGCGGCCGGCCTGACCGCCGCCCAGGGGGTGGCGACGGCGACGGTGTACGGGGCGCTGGTGCTGGCCGCGAGCCTGCCGGGCGCCGTGGTGCTGCTCGGTCGACGGATTCCGAATCCTCTCTCGCCCGGCGGGCGGACCCCGCCGCTCTTGGGACGGCGGGAAGCTTCCCAGCGTGGTTGAGTGTTGACACGGAGCGGGTACTACGCGCGGCCGCGCCAGGCCGCGCCGGAGGTAAGGAGACGCATGTCGGAAGCACTTCCCGTCGCGACGATCCGTACCCAGGTGACCGTGCCGCTGCGGTTCCCGGACGGGTACGCCACCAGCGCCCGGGTGTTCACCTTCAAGGGGCTGGTCGACGGCCGGGAACACCTGGCGTTCGGGCTCGGCGACTGGGCGGGGGCGCTCGACCGGTACGCCGACGGCGGGCCCGCGCCGCTGGTCCGCCCGCACAGCGAGTGCCTGACCGGGGACGTGTTCGGCAGCCAGCGCTGTGACTGCGGCCCGCAGTTGCGCGAGGCGGTCGAGCGGATCGCCGAGGCCGGGGGGTTCCTGCTCTACCTGCGGCAGGAGGGTCGCGGGATCGGCCTCTACGCGAAGCTCGACGCGTACGCGCTGCAGGACGCGGGGCTGGACACCTACGAGGCGAACGTGGCGCTGGGCCACGGCGAGGACGAACGGGACTACAGCTCTGCCGCGCAGATGCTCGCCGCCCTCGGCGTCCCCGGCATCGTGCTGCTGAGCAGCAACCCGGAGAAGGCCATCCAGCTCGACCGGCTGGGCGTGACGGTGACCGAGCGGGTGCCGACCGGGGTGTACCTCTCCCCGGTGAACGCCGACTACCTCGCGGCGAAGGCCAGCCGCGCGGCCCGCACCCCCGACCTGCCGGCCGTCCGGTGACGGCCGGGCCGGCGCGGCCGTACGTGCTGCTGAGCTGCGCGACCTCCATCGACGGCTACATCGACGACGCGACCGACCAGCGGCTGCTGCTCTCCAACGACGACGACTTCGACCGGATCGACGAGGTGCGGGCCGGCTGCGACGCGATCCTCGTCGGCGCGGGCACGGTGCGCTGCGACGACCCGCGGTTGCTGGTCCGCTCGGCGGGGCGGCGGCGTGAACGGGTGGCGGCCGGGCTGCCCGGCACGCCCGCCAAGGTGACCATCACGGCTCGGGGTGACCTGGATCCGTCGGCCCGCTTCTTCACGGCGGGGGAGGCCGAGCGGCTCGTCTACTGCGCCTCCGGCGCGCTGGAGAAGACCTGCGAACGGGTCGGCGGGCTGGCGACGGTGATCGACGGCGGCGAGCCGCTGGACCTCGTGGAGGTGCTCGCCGACCTCGCGACCCGGGGGGTGCGCCGGTTGATGGTGGAGGGCGGGGGCAGCGTGCACGCACAGTTCCTCGCGGCCGGGCTCGTGGACGAGCTGCACCTGGTGGTCGCGCCGTTCTTCGTCGGTGACTGCCGGGCGCCGCGGTTCGTCGCCGACGGCCGGTACCCGTGGCACCCGGGCCGGCGCGCCGCCGTGGCGGAGGTCCGCCAGATCGGGGACGTGGTGCTGGTCCGCTACGCCCTCTCCGACCGCTGCCGGTCCTGAGTGGGGCGGGCCCGACG
>NZ_SMKG01000455.1 GCF_004348525.1 Micromonospora sp. 15K316
CCCCTCGACGCCACCTTTCCCGCCGCACTCCACCGCGTGATCAACGTCACTCTCCGCAGCCCGGCGCGCGTCGGCCGGCGACTCCCCGGCTCCCTTGCTCTGCACCCCTCAACGCACCGGCTCCGCGCCTTCCGACGCGCTTGCTCTGCACCCCTATGCGCGCCAGCTCTCCGCCAGGCGGCCCGCTTGCCCTGCACCCCTCAACGCGCCGGTAACGGAAGGTGACTGGGGTCTGAACGGCAGGAGTCGGGGCGGTCCGAGGGAGGTGCAGGTCAACGGGGTGGTGCGTATAGGGCAGCAGAGCAAAGGATGCGGAGTGGTGAGGTGGCCCGAGCAGTTGGGCATTACTCAGCGTAAGGACACCAAGGGTTGCGGGCCCGACCAAACCGATGGCTCGACCGGACACTCGGGCGCCGAGGGCCGGGGC
>NZ_SMKG01000046.1 GCF_004348525.1 Micromonospora sp. 15K316
GTCCCGCCCAACCGTGGCCGCCGTTCCCCGGATTTGTCACGGAACTGTCATGGAATCGAGGGGATGCCTCCACGGTCGCCGCCCAGGGTGGTGGGTGCCACACCGGTCGCCTGTCGGGGCGAGTGCGACGAGGGAGGAGCCGTGAGCGGCAGCGCGCTGGTCAGCGCAGTGCTCGTCGGGCTCGCCGTCGGCGTGCTCGGCCGGTGGGCGGTGCCGGGCCGGCGCGCGGCGCCGCTCTGGCTGACCCTCGCCCTCGGTGTGGCCGCCGCGCTGCTCGGTTCCATCGTCGCGCGGCTGGCGGGCACCGACATCGACGAACTCCCGGGGCTGCGGCTGACCGTCCAGGCGGGCGGCGCCGCCGGCGCGGTGCTGCTCGCGCTCCTGACCGCCAGCGCGGCGGCGACCGCCCCACCGTCGGGCGCGGACCGGGCGCCTGTCGACGCCGCGGGCGAACCCGGTCCCGCGGGCCACCGGCCGCCGCCGGATCTGCGTCACCGGCCGGTGAACGAACGAGAGGAGTGGCGATGACCGTCGTACCTGCCGATCATCTGATGACCCTGATCTGCGACGGCTGCGGCGACACGATCACCGGTACGGCGCCCGTCCTGCCCGACGCCGAGGTCGTCTGGACGCTTGTCTTCTCCAACGACTGGGTCGGCTCCCCCTTCGCCGCCGGCCCGCACCACTGCCCCCGGTGCAGCCTGACCCTCGTCGAGGACGGCGCGACCGCCGGGGGGTCCGGGGCGCAGGAGCGGGCACTCGGGATCGACTACCTGGACGAGGTCGGCGGTGAGCCGGCCGCCCTCGACCGGGATCCGCAGGAGGTGCTGCGGCGAGCCTTGCGGGAGGCGGTCGAGCAGGGCGACCGCGTCCTCGTCGATCTCAGCGAGGTGCAGGTCATCGACTCGACGGGGCTCGGTCTGCTCGTCCGCGCCCGGCAGGAGGCCCGGCGACGCGACGCGACGCTCTGCCTGGTCGCGCCGTCCAGGTTCGTGCTGACCGTGCTGCACACCATGCGCCTCGACGGGGTCTTCCCCGTCGCGGAGAGCCGCGAGGCGGCTCTGCGGGTGCCGGCCGACACCTCGCCGTGATCCGGCTCGGCCCCGGCCGCCCCGCAACCGCGCCCACCTTCGGAGGAACCTGATGCCGCCCTGGCCCGACGACGCCCTGTACCGCTACCTCCAGGCACCGGGGTCGACGAACGACGACGCCCGCCTGGCCGCGCTCGTCGCCCAACGGCTCGGCGTCGACTGGGCCACCCGCCACCAGGAGATCGAGGTCACGGTGCAGAACAAGGTGGTGATCCTCTCCGGCACGGTGGCCAGCCCGGAGGTCCGCCGGACGGCCGGCGACCTGGCGTGGGACGTGCCGGGCGTCCTCGACGTCTGCAACACCCTGCGCCCGCCGAGGCGGCGGCGTCCACGGCGATGAGTGGGCTGTCGATCACGTCGGTGATCCGCTCGACGGGCGTCGTCGTGCTGGTGCTGCGCGGCTCGCTCGGGCACGCCGACCTGGCCGGCTTCCGGGCTGTGCTGTGCGACACACTGCGCGCCCAGCGTCCGGTGCGGCTGGAGGTGGACTTCGCCGGCGTCCTCGACGTCGACTCGGGTGCGGCCGGGGCGCTCGCCTCGGCCATCTGTTCGGCGGCCTCCGCCGACACCCTGGTCACCGTCGCGCACGCGCCGGCGGTCGTGGGCCGGGAGCTGCGGCTGCACGGCGGCGGGAGCCTGCGGCCTGAACCGGAGACGCCGAGCACGCGCCCTGGCGCAGGGCGGTCATGCTGGACCTCATGATCCGTTTCATGCTGAACGTCCTGTGGTTGATCTTCGGTGGCGGCATCGTGCTGGCGGTCGGCTACGGCATCGCCGCGCTGGTCTGTTTCCTGCTCGTGGTGACGATCCCGTTCGGTGTCGCCGCGCTACGGCTCGCCAACTACTCGCTCTGGCCCTTCGGTCGCACCCTCGTGCCGAAGCCGGGCGCGGGCGCCGGTTCGGGGCTGGCGAACGTCCTCTGGGTGGTGCTGGCGGGCTGGTGGCTGGCGCTCTCCCACATCGTCGCCGGCGTCGCGCTCTGTGTCACCCTGATCGGGATCCCGTTCGGGATCGCCAACTTCAAGCTCGTGCCGGCGGCATTCTGGCCGCTGGGCCGCGAGGTCGTCGAGGCGCCCTGAGCCAGGTCGGGCACGCGGAGCGTCCGCGTGCCCCGCGTGGCCCACGTGGCCCGGGCACGCGAGCGTGCCGGCGCCCGGGCACGCCGGGGCCGGAACCGACCAACCGGTCGGCCGGGCCGAATCACGCCCATGGGGACGTTCACGTCCAACGGGGCACGGACCGTACCCGGACGAGAGGGCGGTGTCGAGCCCCCAGGAACGCCTGCCATGATCATGCCTGCCGCGCGGCCGGCACCGGTGGGGACCGGTTCGGAACCGGGCTCGGAGAAGCGACGACGAGCGTATGCCCGCCGTCACTCTCCGCTACGGGTGTGGCACGGATCGCACCGCCCGTCATGGTGACCAGGGTGGACGCGGGGTCATTATTACCGGGTTGTTACGGAATTGATGGGCCCCCAGCTTGCGAACGGTCCTCTGGTCCGAATACGTTGCCGACGGCAACAAAACCAGTAGGGCCAGACGCTTCCGGAGGCATCCATGATGTTGGCGAGGTGGTGCGAACAATGAGCGACGTACCGATCCTCCTGGAGATGCGCTCCATCACCAAGGAGTTCCCCGGGGTCAAGGCCCTGTCCGACGTGAACCTGGTGGTGCGCGCCGGCGAGATCCACGCGATCGTCGGGGAGAACGGCGCAGGCAAGTCCACGCTGATGAAGGTCCTCAGCGGGGTGTATCCGTACGGCAGCTACGACGGCGACATCGTCTACAAGGGCGAGGTCTCCCGGTTCTCGGACATCCGGGCCAGCGAGCGCGCCGGCATCGTGATCATCCACCAGGAGCTCGCCCTCATCCCGCACATGTCGATCACCGAGAACATCTTCCTGGGCAACGAGCCGCGGAAGAACGGCGCGATCGACTGGAAGGCCGCGAACCGGCAGGCGCTGGAGCTGATGGCCCGGGTCGGCCTGCGGGAGGACCCGGACACCCTGATCAAGGACATCGGCGTCGGCAAGCAGCAGCTGGTGGAGATCGCGAAGGCGTTCGCCAAGAACGTCAAGCTGCTGATCCTCGACGAGCCGACCGCAGCGCTGAACGAGGACGACTCGCAGCACCTGCTGGACCTGCTGCGCGGCTTCCGCGAGCGCGGAATCACCTCGATCATCATCTCGCACAAGCTGAACGAGATCGAGGCCATCGCCGACCGGATCACCATCATCCGTGACGGCCACACCATCGAGACGCTGGACGTCAAGGGCGACGGCGTCGACGAGGACCGGATCGTGCGGGGCATGGTCGGCCGGGAGCTGCACAGCCGCTTCCCGGACCACACGTCCAAGATCGGCGAGGTCTTCTTCGAGGTCCGCGACTGGACCGTCCGGCACCCGATCTCCGCCGAGCGGCTGGTCGCCAAGCACTCGAACTTCGTCGTACGCCGTGGCGAGATCGTCGGTTTCGCCGGCCTCATGGGTGCGGGCCGCACGGAGCTGGCGATGAGCATCTTCGGCCGCTCCTACGGCGTCTACCAGGCGGGCACGATCGTCAAGGACGGCAAGGAGATCGTCCTCAAGACGGTGGCGGACGCGATCGCCAACGGGCTCGCGTACGTCAGCGAGGACCGCAAGGCGATCGGCCTGAACCTGCTCGACGACATCAAGACGTCGACGGTCGCCGCCAAGCTGTCCAAGATCACGCACCACGGCGTCCTCGACCAGGTCGAGGAGTACCAGGCGGCCGAGGCGTACCGCCAGAGCCTGCGCATCAAGACCCCGACGGTTGACGAGGGTGTCAGCAAGCTCTCCGGCGGCAACCAGCAGAAGGTCGTGCTGGCGAAGTGGATGTTCACCGACCCGGACCTGCTGATCCTGGACGAGCCGACCCGCGGCATCGACGTGGGGGCGAAGTACGAGATCTACGGGATCATTCAGCGGCTCGCCGACCAGGGGAAGGGCGTCATCGTCATCTCCTCGGAACTGCCTGAGCTCATCGGGCTCTGCGACCGCATCTACACGGTGTCGGAAGGCACCATCACCGGCGAAGTCGCCCGGCAGGACGCGGACCCGGAGAACCTCATGAAGCTGATGACCTCGACGAAGAAGATGCAGACACGATGAGCCGAGTAAAGGATCTTCAGAAGAACCTCTTCGGAGGCACCACGTCCAACGCCCGTCAGTTCGGGATGATCTTCACGCTGGTCGCGATCGTCGTCCTGTTCCAGATCCTCACTGACGGCCTGACCCTGCGATCGGACAACCTGATCGCGCTCTTCCAGCAGAACTCGTACATCCTGATTCTGGCCATCGGCATGCTGATGGTGATCGTCGCCGGACACATCGACCTCTCGGTCGGCTCGATCGCCGCGTTCACCGGCATCCTGGTGGCCAAGGCGATGGCGGAGTGGAACCTGCCCTGGCCCGTGGGGATTCTCTTCGGCCTCGCGATCGGCGCGGTCATCGGCGCCTGGCAGGGCTTCTGGGTCGCCTACATCGGGGTGCCGGCGTTCATCGTGACCCTGGCGGGCATGCTGCTCTTCCGCGGCGGCAACCAGTTCATCGGTAACGCGAACACGATCCCGGTGCCGGAGGGCTTCCGGGTGATCGGCTCCGGCTTCCTGCCCGAGACCGGCCCGAACACCGGCTACAACAACCTGACGCTGCTGCTCGGGCTGGCCGGCTGCATCGCGGTGGTCTGGCGGGAGCTGCAGGCGCGCCGGACCCGCAAGGAGATGAACGCCGAGCCGATCCCGATGTGGATCTCGATCCTGCGCATGGCCGTGATGGTCGGCGTGCTGATCTTCGTCACGCTGCGCTTCGCCAGCGGCCGGGTGGGCACCAGCTTCCCGGTCTCCGGCATCATCCTGGTCGCGCTCGTGCTGGTGTACTCCTTCTACACCCGCAACACCGCAGGCGGCCGGCACATCTACGCGGTGGGTGGCAACTCCCGCGCCGCGGAGCTGTCCGGTGTGAAGCTCAAGCGGGTCAACTTCTTCGTCATGATGAACATGTCGGTCCTGGCCGCGCTCGCGGGCATGATCTTCGTGGCCCGCTCGGCGGCCTCCGGGCCGCAGGACGGTAACGGCTGGGAGTTGGACGCGATCGCCGCGGTCTTCATCGGCGGCGCGGCCGTCGCCGGCGGCATCGGCACCATCAGCGGCTCGATCGTCGGCGGTCTGGTCATGGCCGTACTCAACAACGGCCTGCAGCTGATGGGCGTCGGCACCGACCGCGTCCAGATCATCAAGGGTCTGGTCCTGCTGCTGGCCGTCGCGATCGACGTCTACAACAAGAGCCAGGGACGTTTCTCGATCATCGGGAGCCTCACCCGGCCCTTCCGCCGGGATACGCCGGCCGCACCTACGCCATCGTCAGGCGCGGAGCGTGAGCCCGCCAAGACGACGGTCGCCGGCTGACGCCCGCCGGTCGCAACTCACCACACCAACCCTCAAGAAAGGCAACCACCCCAATGCGCAAGTTCATCGGCAAGACGGTGGCCGTCGGTGCCATCGCGATGCTTGCCCTCACCGCCTGCGGCTCCGGCCGCGACGAGGGCACCAGCGGCTCGGGCAGCGAGGCCAAGGGCTTTCCGGCCAGCTCGCTGATCGGTGTCGCCCTCCCGGCCAAGACCTCGGAGAACTGGGTCCTCGCCGGTGACCTCTTCACCAACGGCCTGAAGGAGGCCGGCTTCCAGGCGGACGTGCAGTACGCCGGCGCGTCGACCACTGTCGCCGACCAGCAGGCCCAGATCACCGCCATGGTCACCAAGGGCGCGAAGGTCATCGTCATCGGCGCGACCGACGCCGCGCAGCTGTCGACCCAGGTCGCCGCCGCGCACCAGGCCGGCGCGAAGGTCATCGCGTACGACCGGCTGATCGTGAACAGCCCGGACGTCGACTACTACGTCGCGTTCGACAACTTCAAGGTCGGCCAGCTCCAGGGCCAGGCCCTGCTCGATGGCATGAAGGCCAAGAAGCCGAACGGCCCGTACAACATCGAGCTCTTCTCCGGCTCGCCGGACGACAACAACTCGAAGGTCTTCTTCGACGGCGCGATGAGCGTTCTCCAGCCGGAGATCGACAAGGGCACCGTGGTCGTCGCCTCGGGTCAGAAGGACATCAAGCAGACCGCCATCCAGGGCTGGAAGGCCGAGGGTGCGCAGGCCCGCATGGACCAGCTGCTGACCTCGACCTACGGCAGCAAGGAGCTGGACGGCGTCCTCTCCCCGAACGACACGCTGGCCCGCGCGATCATCACCTCGGTGAAGGGCGCCGGCAAGCCGGTCCCGGTCGTCAGCGGCCAGGACTCCGAGGTCGAGTCGGTCAAGTCGATCGTCGCCGGTGAGCAGTACATGACGATCAACAAGGACACCCGCACCCTGGTCAAGCAGACCATCGAGATGGTGAAGGCCCTGCAGGCCGGCAACACCCCGCAGGTGAACGACACCAAGACCTACAACAACGGCTCGAAGGTCGTCGACACCTTCCTGCTGCCGCCGGTCGCCGTCACCAAGGCGAACGCGGCTGAGGCGTACGCGAACGACCCGAAGCTCGCGCCGCTGACCAAGTAGGTAGCACCACAGGTAGACGTCGGGTCCCGGAGATTTCCGGGACCCTTCGTCTTTCCCGGGCCGAACGGCCCTGACAGACGGAAGGAGGTGCGGCTGTGCGCCCCCCGCTGTCCGCTCTCCACCGAACCGGTCGTGCCCCGGCCGTCCCGGCGTCCCCCTCGCCCGGTGCCAGCCAGGAGGAGATCCGCCGGCAGAACCTCGGCGCCCTGCTGCGGCACGTACACGTGCACGGCCCGACGTCCCGAGCCGAGTTGACCACGCGGCTCGGCCTGAACCGAAGCACCATCGGCGCGCTCGCCGCCGACCTCGCCGCCGCCGGCCTGGTCACCGAGGGGGCGCCCGTCACCACCCGCCGCGGCCGCCCCTCCCTGGTGGTGAGCCCCCGCTCCAGCCGGGTCTACGCCCAGGCGCTCAGCATCGAGCCGGACCGGTTGCGCGTCGCCCGGGTCGGCCTCGGCGGACGTCTCCTCGACCTGCGGGACACTCCCCGACCCGCCGGGACGTCCGCCGTCGACGCGGTGGGCCCGCTGGCCGCCCTGGCCCGCGAGATGGATCGTGACGTCGCGGCGGACTCGCTCCGGGTGGGTGTCGCGGTCGCCGTGACCGACACGACCCTCGACCGGGACGGACGGATCCGCATCGGCGGCCCCGACGAGACGCTGCGTGCCGGCATCGAGGCCGCGTTCGGCGACGGCCGCTCCGGACCGACGGTCCTGGCGGGCGACCTCGCCGACATCGCCGCCCTCGCCGAACAGGTCCGGGGCGTGGCCGCCGGCGTGGACGACCTCATCTACCTGCACGGGTCGCACGGCGTCAGCGCCGGCATCATCATCGAGGGCCGGCTCGTGGTGGGCCACGGAGGTCGCAGCGGCAAGGTCGGCCACATGGTCGTCAACCCCAGCGGCCTGCCCTGTGAGTGCGGCTCACGCGGCTGCTGGCAGACCGAGATCGGCGAAGCCGCGCTGCTCCGGCACGCCGGGCGGGACCCCGCCACACCCGGCGCCGTCGACGAGGTGCTGCGGGCGGCGGCCGCCGGCGAGCCGGCGGCCACGGCCGCGGTCACGCGGGTCGCCGACTGGCTCGGCTTCGGCGTGGCCAACCTGGTCAACGTGGTCAACCCCGACACCGTGGTGTTCGGCGGGTCGCTGCGCGAGATCTACCTCTCCGGCGCGGACGTCGTGCGCCAGCGCCTGGACGAGCTGGCGCTGCCCGCCTCCCGCGAGCACGTCCAGCTGCTCCCCGCGGCGCTCGGCCCCGACGCCGCCCTGATCGGCGCCGCCGAACTCGCCTTCGCCCACCTGCTGGCCGACCCCCTGCACATCGCGTCCGCGGCCTGACCCGATCCGCCGCCGAGCCCCCGTTCGCACCCCACCGGTGGCGCTTCCGCACGTCCGCCGCCACCCGCGTCCACGCCGAGGGCTAGCGCCGCTGGCCGCCGCCACGCCGTCACCACGTGCACCCCGCCCGGGGAGCTTCCGCACGTGCGTGAGGTGGCCCGACGCCGACGGCACCGACCGGACGAGCGGGACGGGTGGGGCGCGTGCGCCGGCCCAGCGCGGGCGTGCCGCCCGGGGCTGCAACCGGTGGCCGGCGGTCGCGCGTGTTCCCTCTCGGCAGCGAAGGTTCCCGTCCGCGACGTCCGGAGGTATGGCGATGGTTTTTCCGCGTATACGAGGCGGTGCCGCCGTGACCTGCGCGGTAGCGCTCCTCGCCGGCGTCGCGGCGTGCGCGCCGGACGAGGAGCGGGTCACCCCGGTCGGCACCGGTGCCGCGTCATCCCCCGCCAGTGCGCCCCCGACACCAGCGGCGGTGGATCGGGAGTTCGGTCGGCTGGAGACCGAGTTCGGCGCGCGACTCGGCGTCTTCGCCGTCGACACCGGGAGCGGGGCGACGGTGCGGCACCGGGCCGACGAGCGGTTCGCGTACGCCTCGACGTTCAAGGCGCTCGCCGCCGCCGTGCTGCTCGACCGGACCTCGGCGGCCGAGCTCGACGAGGTCGTCCGCTACTCGCGCAGCGACCTGGTGGCGCACTCCCCCGTCACCGAGCAGCATGTCGCGACGGGGATGCGGCTGCGCGACGTGGCCGACGCCGCGGTCCGCTACAGCGACAACACGGCGGCCAACCTGATGCTGCGTCGCCTCGGCGGCCCGGACGGCTTCGAGCGGGAGCTGCGCCGGCTCGGCGACACGACCACGGAGGCCGACCGCTACGAGACGGCGTTGAACGAGGGACGACCCGGTGACCGGCGGGACACCAGCACGCCCCGGGCCTTCGCGACCGACCTGCGGGCGTACACCGTCGGCGACGCGCTGAGCCGGGAGGACCGGGACATCCTCAACGGGTGGCTGCGCGGGAACACGACAGGTGACGCGCTCATCCGCGCCGGTGTGCCCGCCGGTTGGACGGTCGGCGACAAGACCGGCGGGGGCGGGTACGGCACCCGCAACGACATCGCCGTCCTCCGGCCGCCGGCGGGCGCGCCGATCGTCCTCGCCGTGATGTCCAGCCGCGACGCGGAGAACGCCCCGTACGACGACGCGCTGATCGCCCGGGCCACCCGGATCGTCGTCGACGCGCTGCGCCCCTGAGCCGGGTCGGGCCGCCGGGGATCGCTCCCCGGCGGCCCGGCGGGCGTCAGTGGATGACGACGGGCGTGCGGGACTCCTCGCCCTGCCCACCGTCGGGCAACTCGGTGCTCGCGCGGCGGCGCGGCAGGAACGCGGCCGGGATGAACGTGAGCACCACCAGCGCGAACGCGACCCAGAACGTGCCGGAGAACGAGCGGGCGGCGAAGTCGAGCCCCCGGTCGATGAGCCCCTGCGGGACCGGGAACTGGTCGAGCAGCTGCGGCCGCAGCTGGCTGGCGATGGCCAGCCCCGCCTCGGTGAACGGCTTGCTGCTCCCCGGCTCCGTCACGCCCGGGATCGGGCGGGATCCGTTCAGCTCGTTGGTGAGGATCACCGACATGACGGCGGCACCGACCGAGCCGCCGATCTGCTGGAGGATGTTGACAAGCGTCGAGCCGCGCGCCACGTCGTGGGCGTTCAACGTCCGCAGCGCCGACGTCATGATCGGCATCATGGTGCCGCCCATGCCCAGCCCCATGACGAAGAGCGAGCCGCAGAGCAGCACGTACGACGTGTTCGGGTCGACCTGGGTGAACGAGAAGAACCCGACGACGATGAGCGCCAGCGCGAAGGGCACCGTACGCCCGACGGGCACCCGGTCGGCCAGCGTGCCGGCGATCGGCATGGTGATCATCGCCCCGATCCCCTGCGGCGCCATCAGCAGGCCCGCGGCCAGGGTCGACTCACCGCGCACCTGGAGGAAGTAGCTCGGGAAGAGCAGACCCGCGCCCATGAACGCGATGATGAAGACGAAGAGCGTCACCGTCGCCACCGTCAGGTTGCGGTTGGCGAAGAGCCGCAGGTCGAGCAGCGGGTGCCGGGGCCGGAAGGAGTAGACGACGAACGCCACCACCAGCGCCGCCCCGACCAGCATCGGGCCCCACACCTCCGGGTCGGCGAACGTGCCGGCCTCCGGCAGCGTGGAGATGCCGTAGAGGAAGAGGGCGAGCCCCGGGGAGAGCATCAGCATGCCGATGAAGTCGAAGGACTCCGACGGCTCAGGCGCGTCCTTCGGGAGCGCGAACTGCGCGTAGACGAGAGCGGCGACACCGATCGGGATGTTGATCAGGAAGATCCAGTGCCAACCGGCCGCGTCGATCAGCCAGCCGCCGAGGATCGGCCCGGCGATCGGGCCGAGCAGCATCGGGATGCCGAGGACGGCCATCAGTCGACCGATCCGGTTCGGGCCGGCGGCCCGCGTCATGATCGTCATGCCGAGCGGCATGAGCATGCCGCCCCCGAGGCCCTGCAGGACGCGGTAGGCGATCAGCTGCCCGATCGAGTCGGCCGTGGCGCAGAGCGCCGAGCCGATGGTGAAGAGCGCCAACGCGGTCATGTAGAGGCGTTTGGTCCCGAACCGGTCGGCGGCCCACCCGGCGAGCGGGATCACCGTGGCGAGCGCGAGCGTGTAGCCGGTCATGGTCCACGCCACCCGGGCGTACGAGGCGTCGAAGTCGTTCTGGAACGTGGGCAGCGCGACGCTGACCACTGTCACGTCGAGGATCGACATGATCGCGCCGAGGACGACGACCCCCGCCACCTTGAGGACCGCGGCGTCCAGCTTCTCCGGTGCCGCGGCGACTTGCTGGGTCACACAAACTCCTGACGTCGGTCTCACTGACGGATGGTGAGCGGTGGGGGTGGCGCCGTGACGCGGGAGGCACGGCTCGCGGAGGGCGAACGCTCGCAGGCAGAGTAGCCGCCACCCCCGACAGGCCGCCCCTGGATTAGCCCGATCGCGCCGGCCGGATCCGCTGGGGTTCCGTCGTGATACGGCAGCCTTCGTCCGGCTTCCCGACATGGTCAACTCGGCCTCCGCCATGGTGTGACGTCAATCCGAGGGTGACTTCGCACACACGATGGGCGACCATGACGGCACGACGAACGGGGGCCCTGATGCGGCGACACCTGGCGGACGGCACACCGTCCGGGTCCGGTACGGCGACCCTCGCCGCCGTCCGCCGTGGCGTCGCCACCGGGCCACGGCGCTGGCTGGTCGCGATCACCCTGCTGCTCGGCGTACTGGCCGCGGCGGGTCTGACGGTGGCCGTCCCCCGGACGAGCTGACGTTCGCCGCACTCGCGGAGCCGGTGCAGAGCCTCATGTCGGTCACCGTGCCGTTGCGGAAACCGTTCGTGGTGGCGGCCCTCGCCACGATCGTGCTCCCGCTCGGCCGCTACGGCCTGCTGGGTGCCGTCGACGCCGTTGCGCCCGCGCGGGTGTGGCTCACCCCGTACGCGACGCTGCAGAACCTCCTCTCCGGCGAGATGGACGCGGTGCGGTGGGCGCAGTGGGTCGTGGTGCTCCTCATCTGGGGGTTCGGCCTGGTCGCCGTCGGCGCGGCACGACTGCGTCCGGCGTCCGGCGACCGCGGCCGAGTCGCCCCCCGGCTCCATTTCGTGGGAGTCCCGCCACTGAACGTGTCCCCTGCTCACGATCGGCCGGGGCAGGTTCTAGGCTTGAGGGCCGCCGCAGGGGCGACGAGGGGAGACTGCCGTGAGCGAGACCGACAACATCGACCGCATCGAGGAGTGGAACGTCGCCGAGGACGACGGGGTCTTGGACGCCTCCGACACCCTCGACGGCGATCGGATCAGTGATCCCCTCGACACCGGCATCGCTGCGGCGGACCACTGGTCCGGGGCGAACCGGTTCGGCACGACCCCTGCCGAGGAACGGGCGGGCGAGTCGCTCGAGCAGCTGCTCGCCGAGGAGGAGCCCGACATCGACCCGTACGCGGAGGTGGTCGACGACGAGGACGAGCTGATCCGGCGGGGCGACGAGCAGGACCCGCGGGCGGGACGCCTCGTCGCCTACGACGAGGGCTTCGGCGACGACGAGGAGCCCGACTCGGTGGCCTGGGACGCCGGGATCGACGCCGGCGCGGCCAGCGCGGAGGAGGCCGCCGTCCACCTGGTGGACGACCCGAACGGCATGGGCGACGGCCCGTTGCGGTGAGGCGCTCCCGCCTCACCGCAACGGCGACAACCCCGCTGCCTCGGACGCTGGCCTGGCCGGTCGGCCACGCTCAGCTGTGGTGCGGCGGCGGCTGACGCCGGCGAAGGTCCCGGTGGCGGGCGCTCAGCCCGGCCGGCCGCGCTCGCGGGGCGGGATGGGGTCGTCGTACGCGCCGGAGCGCCCGTGGTAACTCTCGCCGTCGAGGTACGGCTTGGCGTTGGCGGTGCAGCCGTGCAGGCCGAGCGTCTGCTGCTGCATGACCGGTGCCGGTTCACCACGGCCGGGGCAACGCTCGTGCCCGTGGCCGAGCCGGTGGCCCACCTCGTGGTTCACCATGTACTCGCGGTAGGTGGCCAGGGGCGCGCCGTAGCGCGGCACGCCCTTCACCCAGCGCGCCACGTTCAGCACCACCCGGGCGCCGTTGCGGCACGACGTGTAGCCGTCCGGCACGTCGCCGCAGAGGGCGTCGCGGGTGCCCGGGGTGGCCAGGTAGACGGTGAAGTCGGCGGGCTGCCCCGGCCCGACCCGGCGCAGGGTCAACGTCCCGCCGGCGGTCCAGCCCTCTTCGTCGTTCAGGTACCCGGTGACCTCGGCGGCGAAGGCCGCGGTGTCGATGCCGACGATGTCCCGCTCCACCGACACGCGGTAGCGCAGGAGTTCACCCTTGCCGCGGCGGGCGGGTGACTCGGCGGCCGCGGTCCGCCACCGGTTGCTGCCCTCGGCCGGGTAGCTGATCGCCACCGGGGGGCGGGCGGAGGCCGAGGGCGACATGACCGGGCCGGCGGGGTTTGTCGACCTGGCCGGCGGCGCGGACGCCGACCGGCTCCCGCTCCCCGCCACGGGCTGCCCGCCCGACGCCGGCTGGCCGCAGCCGGCCGGCAGGAGCCCCAGCAGGCCCGCCACCGGCAGCGCCAGCAGGGCGCCGCGCCGCGTACTCTTCCTCGACATGTGTCTCCCCTCGCCGCGCACCGTCCTCCGGTGGCGCGTGGCAGAAAGGACGCGCGAGGCGACCGAAAAGTTGATCACTCGCGGACTCAACCTTTCGTGCTCCCCACTCGTCCTGATACCCGTGAAGTGCGGAGCGGGCCGACATGGCACGAGCTGACGCCGAGTTCGTCGAGTTCGCCCGCGCCGCCTCCGGCCGGCTGGTGCACGCGGCCTTCCTGATGACCGGTGACCGCCACGAGGCCGAGGACGCCGCGCAGACCGCGCTGGCCCGGACGTACGCCTCGTGGTCGCGTATCCACGGGGACGACGCCTACCGTTACGCCCGGTCGGTGCTCGTCAACCACCTCGTCGACCGCTGGCGGCGACCGATCCGGGAGTACCCGACCGAGGAGCTTCCCGAGCAGCGTGACGACGACGTCGCCGACGCGGTGGCCACCCGGCGCTGGCTGTTCGCCATCCTCGGCACGCTGAGCCCGCGCGAACGCGCCATCGTCGTCCTGCGCTACTACTTCGACCTCCCGGAGGCCCAGGTGGCAGACGAACTCGGCGTCTCGGTGGGGACGGTGAAGAGCACCAGCTCCCGAGCTCTCGAGAAGCTGCGCGGCGTCGGCGCCGAGGCGCCACAGGTCCACGGGACCCGCCGATGAACGAGGCGGATCGGCTTCGCGCGGCCATGCGGGCGACCGAGTCGACCGCACACGCCCCACTCGACCTCGCCGCGGTCGTGCGCGAGGGTCGCCGCCTGCGCCGGCGGAGACGTCTCGCCGGCACCGGCGCGGCCGGACTCGTGCTGGCGGTGGCGGTGGCCGTCCCGGTGGCGCTGCGTCCGGACGGCCCGCCGCCGCAGCGACCGGCGGAGGCGATCACGACGGGCTCCGTCGCCACGCCCACGACGGCGCCCACCGCCAGCGCCACCCCGGACGCCCGGGCCACTCCCGGCAGCACGGACCGCAAACCGGTCGGCACGGTGGTGTCCAGCGGCATCCGGTACGGCGACCAGGAGCGCGTCTTCTACTTCGTGCCGATCGGCGTGCCGGAGCTGCCGGGCGTCAAGATCGGTCTGGTCGCCGGACGCCGCGACGCCGACGGCAGGCTGACGCCGGACCTCCTGATCAACGACGTGGAGGGGCGGGACCGCCACGCGGGCTTCCACCAGATCGGCTACGACCAGCAGGGCGACCGCCAGGTCCTCCCGCCGGTGCCCACCTTCGGATACTTCGTCGGGCCGGCCACCCGCATCGTCGGCACCGTCGACGGCCGTCAGGTCCCCGCCGAGCTGGCGCGCTGGAGCGTGGACCCGGGCGTGGTGATCTTCTGGTTCGAACCCACGGTGCTGACCCCGGGCGTACGGCTGGACGGCATCGTCGCTCTCGACAAGCGCGGCGAGCGGCTCTGAGTCGACCGTCTCCGCTCCCGCACCGACCTCCGCCGCGTCCGCTCCACCGCGTACCCGCCGGTAGGCTCGGGGCGTGCGGGATCCTTTCCGGGTACGGGTCACGGTTCGCGGCTACGAGCTGGACACCCAGGGCCACCTGAACCAGGCCGTCTACCTCCAGTACGGCGAGCACGCCCGGTGGGAGTGCCTCCGCGCCGCCGGCATCTCGCAGGAGCGGCTCCTCTCGGGCGGCGTCGGTCCGGTCGCGCTGGAGGTCACCCTGCGCTACCTCAGTGAGCTGCGCGGCGGCGACGAGGTCGACGTGTCCTGCGCGTTCCGCTGGGGCGAGGGGAAGACGTTCCGGATCGACCAGGACTACACCCGGCCGGACGGCCGCCCGGTCGCGACCCTGACCGGGGTCGGTGGGCTGCTCGACCTGTCGGCCCGCCGGCTGCTGCCCGACCCCCGGGCCCGGTTCCGCGAGCTCGCCACCGATCCGGCGCCGCTCGGTCTCTGAGCGCCCGGACGTCCCGTCGCGGGCGTCGTCCGCCGACGACCGGCCGGCCGGAAAAATCACCGGCGCGCCCTGCCCGGTGGCATAGATTGGCCGGGTGAACGAGGCGGTTTCGGTGGTCGAACGGGTCATGACCGACCGCGGCGAGCTGGTGCTCCGGCGGCACGCCGAGCACCTGGAGATCATCAGCAACGGGGTGTTCCTGATGGACACCCGGGCCGGCGCATCGGAACGGCTCCTCGTCCGGGAGTCGCTGAGGTCGATGCCGATCGGTGGCCGGATCCTGATCGGCGGTCTCGGGGTGGGCTTCTCCCTGGCCGAAGCCGTGGCCTCCCCGGTGCCGGCGGAGATCGTGGTCGTCGAGATCGAGCCGGCGATCGTCGACTGGCACCGGCACACCCTGGCCGCCTTCAGCGAGCACGCGCTCGACGACGCCCGAGTCCGGATCGTCACCGACGACATCGTGCGCTGGTTGAGCACGACCGACGAGGTCTTCGACGCCATCTGCCTCGACGTCGACAACGGTCCGGACTGGACGGTCTTCCACCACAACGCCGCGCTCTACGACGACGACGGGCTGACGCTGCTGCGCGAACGGCTCACCGACTCCGGCGTGCTGGCGGCCTGGAGCGCCGCCGCCGCACCGGCGTACGCCGCCCGGCTGGCCGCGACGATCGGGCCGGTCACCACGCACCGCGTCGAGGTGCCGCGCGGCGAGCCGGACGTGGTCTACCTGGCGCGGCGCGACGGCCGGTGACCCGACCGGCGGCCCCGCGGGGCGCGGACGACCGCGCGCACCGGCCGCCGTCGCCGCAGGGATGACAGGGGTGCTCGCGCACCGATAGCGTTCGCTGCCGGTACGCGGCCGATCCTCCCCCTCATCCACAGGAGAGCCCGATGTTCGAGGAGTTCATGGGCATTCCCGCCCACCCGCTCGTGCTGCACGCCGCCGTCGTCTTCGTGCCGCTGCTGGCGTTGCTGAGCGTCGGCTACGCCTTCGTCCCCGTGATCCGCCCGCACACCCGCTGGGTGTTGGGGCTGCTCGCCGTCGGCGCGCCGGCCTCCGCCCTGCTCTCGAAGCTCTCCGGCGACGCCTTCCTCGCCCGGCTGCGCGGCGCGAACCAGGTCAGCCCCGAGTACCTGCCGAAGCTCTCGGCCCACCAGGATCTGGGCAACCTGACCCTGTACGCGACGATCGCGGCGGCGGTGGTGGCGCTGGCCCTGGTCCGGCTCGTCGCCCCCGCGGGAAGTCCGGCCGCGGCGGCGAACCGACCGGCCGTGGCCTGGGCCCTGCGGGTGTTGTCGCTGCTGACGTCCGGCGCCGCCCTGTACTACGTGATCCGCACCGGCGATTCGGGGGCGAAGGCGGTCTGGACCGGCCTGTGATCCCGAGCTTCGGGAATTGTGGCAATTTCGCGTCCTCCGCAAATATTTACATGATCCAAACTGACCGGTAGGCGGTACGGTCCTTACTTACCGCGGTGTACACGCATGTCGATGCGCGTGACCAGGAGGGACACCGCGGCTGGAGGAGACGCATGACGCAAACCCAACGCAACACAGGCAGGAGACGCCGTCTCGTCGGCGCCGCGGCAACCGCCGCTCTCCTCGTGGCCCTGCTACCCGGCACGGCGTCGGGACAGGAGTCCGAACCGGACCCGCGGATCGGGCTCGGTGCGGGCTGGCTGGACGCGCAGAGCGCGATCAGCGACCTCGAACTGCTGGCCCACCGCGACAAGCCGGCCGGCTTCGTCAACCCCGCGAATCCGGGCGACTTCGG
Source organism: Micromonospora sp. 15K316 (assembly GCF_004348525.1). Lineage (GTDB taxonomy): Bacteria > Actinomycetota > Actinomycetes > Mycobacteriales > Micromonosporaceae > Micromonospora. The sequence goes on from NZ_SMKG01000046.1 coordinate 16,874, forward strand.
CTTCGTCGCCTCGGATCTCGCCTTCGGCGGCAACCACGCCTTCCAGGGCAACTACAACGGTTTCAACGTCTACGACATCTCGCAGCCGGCCAACCCCACGCTGGTCAGCAGCGTGGTGTGTCCGGGCGGGCAGGGCGACGTGTCGGTCCACGGCAACCTGCTCTTCATGTCGGTCGAGGAGACCCGCGGCCGGCTGGACTGCGGCACCGACCCCACCGTCGGCACCCGCTTCCAGGGCGTCCGCGTCTTCGACGTCAGCGACGTGACCAACCCGGTGCAGGTCGCCGCCGTGCAGACCTGCCGTGGCTCGCACACCCACACCCTGGTCACCGACCCGGACGACAGCGCGAACGTCTACGTCTACGTCTCCGGCACGGCGGGTGTCCGTCCGGCGAGCACGATGGCCGGCTGCAACAACACGCCCGCCGCGGGTGCGGACCCGGCACGGTGGCGCATCGACGTCATCAAGGTTCCGGTCAACGCTCCGGAGCAGGCGGCCGTCGTCAACAACCCGCGCCTCTTCGCCGACCCGCAGACCGGCGCGGTCGACGGCCTGCAGAACACCCCGCCCACCACGACCCACCCGTCGGGCAGCCCGTGGGGGCCCTCACCGGTCACCGACGCCTGCCACGACATCACGGCGTACCCGGCGCTCGGGCTCGCCGCCGGTGCGTGCGAGGGCAACGGCATCCTGATCGACATCTCCGACCCGGCGAACCCGGTGCGGATCGACGAGGTGTCCGACCCGAACTTCGCGTACTGGCACTCGGCGACGATCAGCAACGACGGCAAGAAGGTCGTCTTCACCGACGAGTGGGGCGGCGGCACCGGGCCCCGGTGCCGGGACACCGACCAGCCGCAGTGGGGCGCGAACGCCATCTTCGACATCGTGGATCGGAAGCTGGAGTTCGCCAGCTACTACAAGCTGCCCGTCCCGCAGACGCTCCAGGAGAACTGCGTCGCGCACAACGGTTCGCTGATCCCGGTGCCGGGTCGGGACATCCTCGTCCAGGCGTGGTACCAGGGCGGCATCTCGCTGATGGACTTCACCGACTCGGCCCACCCGCGGGAGATCGCCTACTTCGACCGTGGCCCGATCAACGCCGCCACCAACGTGCTGGGCGGCTTCTGGTCGGCGTACTGGTACAACGGTGAGATCTACGGCAGCGAGATCGCCCGCGGCTTCGACGTACTCGGGCTGCGTCCCAGCGAGCACCTGACCGCGGCGGAGATCGCGGCGGCCCGCGAGGTGCAGATGCCGGAGTTCAACGCCCAGCACCAGACGAAGGTCGGCTGGACGCCGAGCTTCTCCGTGGCTCGGGCCCGCTTCGACCAGCTGGCCAGGACGTGCACCACCACGATCGACGAGCGGCACAACGGGCCGCTGACGGTCTCGGGGGTCACCTGCCTCTCCGGCGCGACGGTCAACGGGCCGGTCACCGTCCGTCCGGGCGCCTCGCTGCTCGCGTTCGACTCGTCGATCGCCGGGCCGGTGTCGGCGTCGAACGCGGCCGCCGTGCACCTCTACGAGAGCACGGTCCGCGGCCCGGTCAGCATCACCGGCACGCGGGGCAGCACCGCGATCGTGGGGAGCGAGATCCACGGTCCGGCCGTGCTGACCGGCAACCGTACGGGCTCGGTCGAGCCGATCATCGCCGACAGCACGGTGCGCGGCCCGCTCGCGTGCACCGGCAACGCGCCGGCGCCGATCAACCTCGACGCCGCCAACCGGGTGTCGGGGCCGACCAGCGGCCAGTGCGCCAGCCTCGACTGACGTACGCGGCGGTTCGATGAGGGCCGCGTCCCGCCTCGGCGGGGCGCGGCTCTCACCGTCCCCGGGCCGCTGCGGTGACGGGCCGGCGCGCGCCTCGACCGCGCCGCCCTCACCGGACCGCTGTGTGGCGGGCCGAGCGCTCGGCTCGACCGCACGGCACTCACCGGACCACTGCCGTGACGGGCCGGCGCGCGGCTCGGCCGCCGGCCCTCGGGCGACGGCGGCGGAGCGCGACGACGTGGTCGGCGGCAGCTGGGCCGCGTCAGCCGGCGAGCCGGGCCTGCAGCTCCCGCATGCTGCGGATCTCGATGCCCTGGTCGGCGTTGACCTCCCGGGCGAACCGGTCGCTCGCCGGCTCGAGCCCGCCGCCGGCCGCGTAGAGCTGCTGCACCATGGTGAGCGCGCCCTCGTGGTGCCGGATCATGAAGTCGAGGAAGAGCCGGTCGAACTGCTCGCCTCGGGCCTTCGCCAGCTGCGCCAGCTGCTCCGGTGTGAGCATGCCCGGCATCACGGCGTCGTGCTCGGCGTGGTGCTCGTGCGGGCCCGGGAGCTGCTCGCCGCGGTCGGTGAGCCACTGCTGCATCTGCGCGATCTCGTCGCGCTGCGACGTCTCGATCCGCTTGGCGATCAGCGACACGTCCTTGCTCGCCGCGCGCTCCGCGACGAGCCCGGTCATGTCCAGCGCCTGCACGTGGTGCGCGATCATCCGCTGCATGAACTGGGTGTCGGCCGCGGTGTGCTTCGGCGGCGCGGGCAGCTGGGACTGCTCGGCCGGCGAGAGGGCGCGACCGCTCTGACCGGGTGCGCCGGGCTGGACGACCCGGGGCGCGGCGACCGGCCCCGCCGGGGTGTCGTCGGTGAGCTGGGCCGCGGCGAAGGCCGCCCCGCCGAGGAGGACGGCGGCGGCCACGGCGGCGATGACGATACGGCGACGAGACGAGAACACGATTCGATCACCGTAGCGGAATTCGGCCCGTCCGACGAGAGGCCGGACGGGTGGGCTGCTCAGCACCCCTTGACGCTCCTGATGGGAACGCTCCAAGATCAACGCAGCGCCCCACGTCACCGGTGGGGCCGACCGAGTCGGGTGTGGTGGACAGTGCTGAGCGCGTTCGGTCTGACCGAGCTGGAAGAGAAGATCTACCTGGCGCTGGTCGGCGGGCGCCCGGGCACCGCGACCGAGCTCGCGCAGCGCTTCGCCGCCGACTCCGGCGAGGTCGTCGCGGCGCTCGACGCGCTCACCCGCCACGGCCTCGTCCGGTTGGTCGGCGACCAGGCCGCCGCGACGTCACCCGACCTGGCCATCGACTCCCTGCTGACCCAGCGCATCCGCGAGCTCCAGGAGGCGCGGATCGACCTGCGGGAGTGGCTACGGCAGCAGCGCACGGCGGACCCGGCGGACCCGGGCGTGCAGATGGTCGTCGGGGTGAGTGCGATCCTGCAGACCTTCGACCAGTTCCTGCGCGGCGCCGAGGAGGAGGTGCTCGGCTTCGAACGTCCCCCGTACGCGGCCGACTTCTCCGACAACCCGGCGGAGCTGGAACTGCTGGGTCGGGGCGTACGCTTCCGCGTCGTCTACGACCGGCGCGGGCTGGAACGGCCGGGCGCCTCCACCCACATCGGCCGGTTCATCGCCGCCGGCGAGCAGGCCCGGGTCGCCACGGACGTCCCGGCGAAGCTCGCCGTGGCCGACCGCCGGATGGGGCTGCTCTCCTTCCCGTCCCGGGACGACACGGTCGAACCGTGGGCGCTGGTGGTGCGCGGCGCCACCTGGGTCGAGGTGCTGGTGGCGCTCTTCACCGAGATCTGGGAGCGGGCCACGCCGCTGCGTCTCGCCCCGGCCACCACCGTGCTCGACGACGCGGACCGCTGGACGGTGCCGACGCCGACCGACCGGCAGATCCTCTCCCTGCTGATGACCGGGCTACCGGACAAGGCGGTCGCCTCCCAGCTGGGCATCTCGCTGCGTACCGTGCAGCGGCGGCTGCGGCAGCTGATGGACGTCAGCGGCAGCGCCACCCGGATGCAGCTCGGCTGGTTCGTCGCCCGGAACAACTGGCTCTGAGCCGGCGAACCGTCCCGCCGAGTCACGGCGGGACGGTTCGCGACGGCCCGGAGCGGGCCCCGCCGGGCGGCGAGCGTCGGCGGGGCCCGACGGTCACCCGGTGACAGTCACCGAGACGGTGACCGGGGTCGACGCCCCCTTCGCACCGTTGTTGGTCACCAGCAGCGTGGCGACGTACGTCCCCGGGGCCAGGCCGGTGGTGTCGACCGTGACGGTCAACGCGGCCCGCTCTCCCGACGCCACCTCGCCGGAGGTCCCGGCCGACAGCCACGGCACGTCGCTGTAACCGGGCAGCGACCCGTCCACGTGGTAGACCTTGCTGGCGAACGGCTGGTTCCGGAAGGCCACCGCCCAGAGGTTGCCCTGCTCGTCGAGTTCGAGCCCGGCGCCGCTGAGCGGGTTCGGGTCGGGGTCGGGCACCGAGGCGAGCGCCCGGCAGGTCTCCGGCTCCATCGCCCAGATCGACTCGTCGCGATCCTGGTTGATGCCCCACAACACGTCGTGCTCCTCGTTGAGGGCGAGCCCGGTCATCCACGGCACCGGCGGGGTGCACTCCCCCAGCACCGCACCGGGCTGCGGGTGGGACAGCCCGGCGAGGTGCCGGATCACCCCGTCGCCGCTGAGGTAGAAGGTGTCGTCCGAGGCGCGGTAGGCCAGCCCGTAGTAGAGCTTGCCCGCCCACGGACCGGTGATCGTCTCCTTGACCTCCAGCGTGTCCGGGTCGAAGCAGACGATCGGCAGCTCGCCGATGAACGACATCTTCGGCGCGCACATGAGGTCCCGGCCGGGCACGTACGCCATGTCCGACGGCCAACCGCCGATGTCGAGCACACCCTTGCCGAGCGACGTGCCGTCCACGGAGAAGCGTTGCAGCTGCCCGAAGAGGTATGAGTTCGACACGATCAGCTCGCCGTTGCGGTAGCCGACGCCGAACGCGTAGTAGAAGTCCTTCACGGCGAAGGAGCCGAGCACCTTACCGGGCACACCGGCCGGCGGGGTCGGCGAGTCGATCTCCCGGGCCAGCCAGGTGGCCGGCAGGTCGCCCCGGTTGGTGAGGGTCACCGTCGCGGTCCGGGTCTGGCCGGCCCGCGCGCTCACCGACACCTTGTTCTTGTTCGCGACCAGCAGCGGCGTACGCAGTGCGACGTCGTGCGTGACCACCCTGGTCCCGACCACGGTCACCGTGGCCGGCGGCAGGTCGTAGCCGGGCTGCAACGCGGCCACGGTGACCGGCCCGGCCGGCGCCTCCAGCTGGTAGAAGCCGTCCGCGTCGGTGGTCGCGGTGATCGGCTGCCGGGCCTGCGACGACTCGAGCCGTACGGTCGCGCCCGCCAGGGGCTGACGGTCGTTCGCGTCGCGGACCGTGCCGCGCAGCAGACCCCGGCCCGGCACCGTGAACGTGATCGCGGTCTCCCCGTCGAGCACCGCCTCGTCCCGCGAGTACGTCAACGCGGTGGTGCCGCTGGCGTCCTCGATGCCGACCGTCGCCGAGCCGCCGGCGGCGGCCGAACCGGCGCCGAGCTTGCGGTAGCGGATGGCGACGGTGCCGTTCTCGCCGAGCCGCACCTGGACGTCGACCCGGGTCTTCGGGTCGCTCTTCAGCGCGGCTCGGGTCCAGCTCACCAGGAGCTGCCGGTTCGTCCCCGCCCCGGTGGCCTTGGTGCGCACGGTCGAGGCGTGGTCCAGGACCAGGTCGTCCCAGAAGGCGTAGACGGCCGGCGCCGACACCGCCGGGGCAGGCAGCGGGCCGTTGGCGCCGACGGAGACGACGGCGTCCGCGCCGAAGGTCAGGTACCCGTCGGTGTGCACGGCGATCCGGTCGTACGTGGTGCCGTAGAAGGTCATCGGGAACGGCAGGTCGAGAGCCTTGCTCGCGGTGTCACCGGTGAGGGCGAGCACCCTGCCGCCGTTCTCCCACCCGGCCGCGGCGACGCCGGCGGTGTAGCCGTGCCTGTCGGTCTTGGCGGCGAGCGCCACGTCCACGGTCTCCGGCCCGTCCACGGTCAGCGCGACCGTCTCCGGCGCCAGCCAGCGACCGTACTCGACCAGCAGGTCGTAGTCGGCCTCGGGCAGCGTCCCCGAGTAACGTCCCTTGGCGTCGGTGACGAAGCCGGGGAACGACTCGTCGGCGAGCGTCAACCGGGCGCCGGCGACCGGCTTGCCGTTCGGGTCGGTGACCCGGCCTCCCACCGGCTGCCACGGGGCGACCGCGGAGAGATCCAGGGTCAGGTTGACCGTGCCGCTCTGCGACACGGTGATCGTCCGCCGCTGGGTCCGCTGCCCGAAGTAGGTCGCGGTCAGCGTGTACTCCCCGGCCGGGACCCGGCCCAGCTGGACCGTGCCGTGGGCGTCGGTGCGGGCGGTCCGGGTGACCAGGTCGGAGGTGAGGGTGACCCGCGACCCGGCCAGCGGGTGACCGTCGCGCTCCGTGTGCACCACGACGCCCCCGAGCTGCGCCGTCGAGGCCTGGGTCACCAGGTCGTACGCGTCCAGTCGGCCCTCGCCGTAGACGTTGTTGTCGGCCGGCGTGCCGCCGCACTGCGCGTCGTCGACGTCGTGCGCGGTGCGGTCCAGCAGTTCCCGGGTGGTCGCCACGTCCCGGCGCAGGTTCGGCACCGCCGACCAGGCCAGCGCGACCGCGCCCGCGACGTGCGGGGCGGCCATCGAGGTGCCGTCCATGTAGCCGTACTCGCCGCCGGGCAGGGTGGAGAGGATCTGCGCGCCGGGGGCCGTGATGTCCGGCCGCACCGCACCGTCCCGCCCCGGACCGCGGCTGGAGAAGGCGGTGATCCGGCCGTCCGGGCCGGTCGCGCCGACCGCGTACGTGCGCGGGTTGGTGGCGGGGTGCCCCGCCGAGCCGCACGGTTCCGGCGCCTGCTCCGCCTCGTTGCCGACGGCGAAGACCGGGAAGATGCCGGCGGCCACCCAGGAGTCGACGATGGCGTCGTACATGTGCGGATCGCCGCCGGTGCCGCCCCAGGAGTTGTTCACGATGTCCGGCGACAGCTCCGGACGCGGGTTCTCGCCGTTGCGGTCGGTCGGCGCGAGCATCCACTGCCCGGCCGCCAGCAGCGACGCGTCGGTGCAGTAGGTGAGCTCGCAGCCCTTCGCCGCGATCCACGTCGCGCCCGGGGCGACCCCGGTGACGTGCCCGGCGCCGTCGTCGCCGACCATCGAGCCGACCGTGTGCGTGCCGTGCCCGGCGTTGTCGCAGGGCTCCTCGGACATGCAGAACCCGGTCGGGTCGTACCAGTTGTAGTCGTGGGTGAAGGTGCCGTCGTCGTTGTTGCCCCGGTACTGCCGCACCAGCGACGGGTGGTCGTACTGCACGCCGGAGTCGACGCTGCCGACGACGACGCCCTGGCCCCGGGTGCCGTACTCCTGCCACACCTTGTCGGCGCCGACCGCGCCGAGGTTCCACAGCAGGGGTGTGTCGGCGTCCGCGCCGGCGGTCCGTACCGGCTCCTCCAGCGTCGTCACACCGACCGCGGTGATCCGGGCGACCTCGGGTCGGCCGGCCAGCTCGGTGAGCAGGTCCAGGTCGCCGGTCACCTCGATGACGTTCGCGATCCAGAACGGGGTGAAGTCCGCCTGCCGGTCCCGCAGCAGCGTGCGCAGGCCGCGTTGGGTCTGCTCCGCGTGCGCGACCTTGGTCTGGTAGACCCGGGTCGTGCGGGCGACGCGGCCGGCCCGGCCGCCGGCGGCGCGCTCGACCCGGTCGAGTTCCGCCGCGTCCAGCTCGGCCTCCTGGGCCAGGTCGACCAGGAAGGTGGGGCTGGTGCCGCCGCGCGCCGCGGCGAGCACCTGCGGGTCCACCTTCCGCAGCGGCTCCACCGCACCGCCCGCGGGCGTCGTCGGCGACGCGGCGACGGCGCCGGTGGGCAGTGCGAGCAACGCCGCCAGCGCCGCGGCTGCCGCGGCCGTCGCACGGCGCGTCCCGTATCTGGATCTGCGCATGAATTCCCTCCTCCGGGCGGCCACCGGGGTAAGCCGCGCCGTCGGAGATTCTGGGGCGACGGACGGCCCGGCGGGTCGCATGATCACTGGCGGAGCCCGGACATGGCGGAACTCCGCCACCCCCGGTTGGCCACGTCGACACCACCGCGTCACCTCGGCGTGTCCACTCCCGTCAGTCGCCGTCCGGCGTCCGGCGACCACGGGTCAGGGCAACAGCGGTCCGTACGCTGTGCGACTCACCACGATCGGCTGCCGGCGGTCACCCGTCGCGCGCAGCTCACCACGGGTGGCCAGGCGGTTTCGTACATCTGGCGGCTCCCGCGCGGACACCCGTTGCCCATATCCTCCGACGGTCTACTCCCATCGGAGGCCCGAGTTTCATGTACAGGCACGTGACCAGACGACCACTGGGCGCGGTGGGCGTGCTGCTCGCCACCAGCGCACTGACCCTGGCCAGCAGTACGACCGCCCTCGCCGCGCCGGCGGTGACCGCGCCGTTCGTCAGTGAGATCCACTACGACAACGCCGGCACCGACACCGGCGAGGCGATCGAGATCCAGGCGCCGGTCGGCTACGACCTGACCGGCTGGCAGATCGTCCTCTACAACGGCGCCAACAACGCGGTCTACCACACCCGGACCCTCAGCGGTACGGTGCCGGCCGCGGGCGTGGTCGTCGCGTCGTACCCGGTCGACGGGATTCAGAACGGTTCGCCCGACGGCGTCGCGCTCGTCGCGCCGGACGGCGCGGTCGCCGAGTTCCTCACCTACGAGGGCACCATGACCGCGGCCGGCGGCCCGGCGAACGGGCGCACCGGCGTCGACATCGGCGTCGCGGAGACCTCGACCACCCCGGCCGGGCACTCGCTGCAGAAGATCGACGGGACGTGGCGGGACGCCGCGCCGCACAGCTTCGGCGAGCTGAACAGCGCCGGCGGTGGCGACGACGACCCCGAGCCGCCCGTGGGCTGCACCGTCACCGTCGACCACACCATCGCCGAGGTGCAGGGCACCGGCGGCGCCACCCCGCTGGCGGGCACCCGGGTCACCGTCGAGGGTGTGGTCACCGCCGACCACCGCACCGGTGGCTACAACGGCGTCTACGTGCAGAGCGCCGGTACCGGCGGGGACCGCCCGGTCGCGGCCGGCACCGCCTCGGACGGCGTCTTCGTCTACCTGACGACGAACACCGCCAACCACCCGTCGGTGGCGATCGGCGACCGGGTCCGGGTGAGCGGCACCCCGAGCGAGTACAACGGTCTCACCCAGGTCACCATCGGCGCCAAGGCCGACGTGCAGGTCTGCGCGCACGACGCGCCGCTGCCCGCGCCCGTGCCGGTCGGCCTGCCGCTCGACGACGCCGCCCGCGAGTCGGTCGAGTCGATGCTGGTCGCGCCGGTCGGCGCGTACACCGTCTCCGAGGTCTACAACACCAACCGGTACGGCGAGGTCGTGCTCGCCGCCGGCGACCGCCCCGCCGCGAACCCGACCGACCTGGCTCGTCCCGGCTCGGACGAGGCGCGCCAGGTGGCGACCGCCAACGAGCGCGGTCGGATCCTGGTCGACGACGGCCGCACCACCAACCTCTCCACCGGCGGTCTGCTGCCCCCGTACCTGTCGAAGGAGAGCCCCCTGCGGGTCGGCGACTCGGTGGAGGCGTTCGGGCCGTCGGTCCTGTCGTACGGCTTCGACGAGTGGCGGCTGCAGCCGACGCTGCCGGTGAGCGCGGAGACCGTCGCGCCCGCCCTGACCACCTTCAAGGCCACCAACCCGCGGACCGCCGCACCGGTGAACGTCGGCGGTGACCTCCGGGTGGCGAGCTTCAACGTGCTGAACTACTTCGTCCACTTCGGCGGAGACGCCCGGGGCGCGGCCGACGAGGCGGCGCTCGGCCGCCAGGAGGCGAAGATCGTCTCCGCGATCAGCGCCCTCGGCGCCGACGTGGTCGCCCTCGAGGAGATCGAGAACTCGGTCCGCTTCAACCCGGAGGACCCGCAGCAGGCGCTCAAGCGGCTGGTCGCCGCGCTGAACGCCAAGGACGGCGCGGGCACCTGGGACTACGTCCGCAGCCCCGCCGAGCTGCCCGCCCCGGCGGCGCAGGACTTCATCACCACGGCGATCATCTTCAAGCTGGCGAAGGCGCGGCCGAAGGGCCCGGCCCGCTCGGTGAACGACGAGAGCGTCTGGTTCAACGCCCGCGAGCCGATCGCGCAGGCGTTCACCGCGGGCACTGTGTCGTTCATCGTGGTCGCCAACCACCTCAAGTCCAAGAGCGGCACGGGCACCGGCGACAACGCCGACACCGGTGACGGCCAGGGCTCCTGGAACGGCGACCGGGTCCGGCAGGCGCGCGCGCTGGCCGCGTTCGTCGACCGGGTGAAGGCCGACAGCGGCACCGAGGACGTGCTGCTGCTGGGCGACTTCAACGCGTACACCCACGAGGACCCGATGCAGGTCCTCTACGGGGAGCAGTACCGGGACCTGAACGACACGGGCAAGGCCACCTACGTCTTCGGCGGCGAGTCCGGCTCCCTGGACCACGCCCTCGCCTCGCCGTCCCTGGCGGCCCGGGTCACCGGGGTCGACGTGTGGCAGATCAACGCGGTCGAGTCGTTCGCGTTCCAGTACGACGGACTGCCCGCCTTCTACGAGCCGAGCCCGTACCGGGCCAGCGACCACAACCCGCTCGTGGTGGGCATCAGCACCGGCGCGAAGCCGGTGGACCTGCAACTGCTGACCGTCAACGACTTCCACGGCCGGCTGGAGTCCCCGGCCACCGTGGACGGCCAGCCGGTCGGTGGTGCTGCCCAGCTCGCCGGGCTGCTGGGCCAGCTGCGCGCGCAGAACCCGAACACCGCGTTCGTCTCCGCGGGTGACAACATCGGCGCCTCCACCTTCGTCTCGGCGATCGACGGGGACAATCCGACTATCGACGCGCTGAACCAGATGGGCCTCGCCGCCTCGGCGGTGGGCAACCACGAGTTCGACAAGGGCGTCGCCGACCTCACCGGCCGGGTGTCCGACCGCGCCGACTTCCCCTACCTGGGCGCCAACGTGTACCGCGGCGACGCCCGGGAGTTGCCCGCGTACTCGGTGAGCACGGTGGGCGGGGTACGGGTCGGCTTCGTCGGCGTGGTCACGAAGCAGACCGCGTCGCTGGTCAGCCCGGGCGGTATCGCCGGGCTCACCTTCCGCGACCCGGTCGCCGAGGCCAACCTGGTCGCCGGCCAGCTCAAGGACGGCAACCCGGACAACGGCGAGGCCGACGTGGTGGTGCTGCTCGCGCACGAGGGCGCCGCGACGGAGCACATCGACTCCGCCGAGGCGCTCGCCGCCGACCCGGTCTTCGGCCCGTTCACCCGGGTCGACGCCACCATCGACGCGATCATCAGCGGTCACACCCATCAGCCGTACGCCTTCGAGCTCCCCGTCCCCGGCACCGACCGGCTGCGCCCGGTGCTGCAGGCCGAGGACTACGGCAAGCGGCTGGGCAAGGTGACGCTGACGTACGACCCGGAGGCGGGTCGGGTCACCAACGCCGACGCGACGCTGGTGGACGTGGTCGGCGCGCCGCAGGACCCGACGGTGGCCGGCATCGTGGCGACCGCCAAGGAGAAGGCCGCCGAGCTGGGCAAGGAGCGGCTGGGATCGATCACCGCGGACGTGAAGCGGGCCTACACCGACGGCAACGAGGACCGAGGCAAGGAGTCGGCGCTCGGTAACCTCATCGCCGACGTGCAGCTCGCCGGCACGAAGGACGCCGGTCGGGGCGGAGCGCAGATCGCGTTCATGAACCCGGGCGGGCTCCGGGCCGACCTGCTCTACCGCACCGACGGCACGGTGACGTACGCCGACGCCTTCGCCGTCCAGCCGTTCGCCAACGACGTGGTCACCAAGAGCTACACCGGTGCCCAGATCAAGCAGGTGCTGGAGGAGCAGTGGCAGCCCGACGGCGCGTCGCGTCCGGTGCTGTGGCTGGGCGTCTCGAAGGGGTTCAGCTACACCTACAACCCGGAGGCGCCGAAGGGCTCCCGGATCACCTCGATGAAGCTGAACGGCACGCCCCTCGACCCGTCGGGCAGTTACCGCGTCACGGTGAACTCGTTCCTCGCCACGGGCGGTGACAACTTCGGCACCCTCGCGGACGGAACGGAGCCGGCGACCACCGGTGACAACGACCTCACCATGCTGGTCGACTACTTCGCGGCGAACTCGCCGGTCACCGCGGACACCGCGCCGCGGTCGACGGTCGGTCAGGGCGGCCCGCAGTGCACCACGACGATCACCGGCCGGTACACCAAGCCGCTGGTCGTCAGCGCGGGCCTGACCTGCCTGGAGAACGCCACCGTCGCGGGGCCGGTCACGGTCCACCCGGGCGCCTCGCTCACGGTCACCGGCGGCACCGTCAACGGTCCGATCTCCGCCACCCGTCCGGTGCTGTTCGAGCTCTCCCGCGCGACCGTGGCCGGTCCGGTGACGGTCTCCGGCGCGACCGGCGGGCTGAAGATCGGCACGGGCAAGGTGAACGGTCCGCTCTCGCTCACCGGCAACACCGGTGGCGTGCGGATCGACTCGGTCGCGGTCGCCGGGCCGGTGACGGTGACCGGCAACTCCGGCAGCCAGCCGGTGGTGGTCGCGGCGAACACCGTCGGCGGCCCGCTGAGCTGCTCCGGAAACACCCCGGCGCCGGTGAACGAGAGCCGGCCCAACACGGTGAAGGGCCCGGCGACGGGCCAGTGCGCCCGGCTCTGACCGGACGCTGACCCCCGTCCGCGGCCGGATCCGGCCGCGGACGGGGGAACCCGGGCCACCGGTGGAGGAGTCAGTCGAGGCCGGTCGGGCCGGAGTCGGCTCCGCGCCGGACCGCCCGCGGGGCCGGGCCCGGCGGTTCGACAGTCTCGTCGGGGCCGAGCCCGGTCAGGGCGCTGACCGCCGGACCGAGCTCCTCGCACTCGACCTGGCAGCGGGCGCATTCGAGCAGGTGCCCCTCGAAGGCCAGCACGGTGTCCGGGCGGAGCGCACCCAGCAGGTACGCCCCGCAGTCGGCACACCCGCGGTGTGTGCCGTCGCCATCGTCGGTCATCAGCGCGCCAGCTCTTGTCGGTGACCCGGCCACCGTTCCGGCGCAGGTCAGGGCGATCCTCGGACTGGCAGCTACTGTATGACGGGGACGCCCGTCGGGGTCAGCACCCGCACATTCCGGCCTCGCCACGGATCGTCAATCCGCGTCGGTACGGCCGATGGCGGCCCGTAGTGCCCGTAAGGCGTAGTGCGCGCGCGACTTGACGGTCCCCTCCGGGATGCCGAGGCGGGCCGCCGCCTCGTCCGTCGATCGGCCGCGGTAGTACAGCTCGATGAGGACGGCCCGGTGAGCGGGCGTCAACTTCGGCAGGGCGCGGCGCACCGTCTGCACGGCCACCACGTCCTCGGTCACGTCGCCGCTCGCCGGGAGCCGGGTGAGGTCGTTCAGGCCCACCTCGGTGGGTCGGGCCTGCCGGGCCCGTGCCGCGTCGATGGCGATCCGCCGCGCGACGATGAAGAGCCACCGGCGAACCGACTCGCTGCTGTCGGGGAGGCGGTCGAGGTGCCGCCAGGCCTGCAGCATCGTCTCCTGGAGCAGGTCCTCCGCGAGCTGCCGCTCCCCCCAGCTCAACCGCAGCAGGAAACGGTAGAGCGGCTCGGCGTGCTCGGCGTGCACCTCGCGCATCCGGGCCTGTGCCCGTTCCTCGTCGCCCGGCCCTCCGTCACCGCCACCGGTGCCGGAAGGGGCCGTGCCGACGAGCTTGGCCGGCACCAACAACGAACTGCCTCCCCGGTTACCGTCACGCCCCGCTCCGGGACGGGGTTCGCCGGGTGCCGGCGAATCCACGCTGGAGCTTCGGTGAAGCATACGGGCAGGGTCAGGCCATTCAAGCGAAAGATTTACGAAATCATTACAAACGTCAGCAGGCGCGACACAACACTGAAAAGCATTCATGTTGTTGTGACGTCCTCGACCAACAACATCCGCAGCTGCTCCACGGTCGGGTCGGGCAGCGAACGGATCCGGCCGGCCTGCCGCGTGATCGCCTCGTCGAGCACCTGGCGCGCGTACCGGCCGTTACCGAAGGACCGGGTCCGGGGCACATGCTCGAAGTGCTCACGCAGCGCCGCCAACGTCTGCCCGGGACACTCGTACCCGCTCGCCGAGGCCAGGTTCTGGAAGATGGCGACCAGGTCGTTGGCGTCGTAGTTGGTGAAGTGGATCCGGCGCGAGAAGCGGGAGGCCAGGCCCGCGTTGGCGGCGAGGAACTCCTCGATCTCCTCCTCGTACCCGGCGGCGATCACGACCACCTCGTCGCGGTGGTCCTCCATCAGCTTGACCAACGTGTCGATCGCTTCCCGACCGAAGTCCTGCCGGGCGTCCGGCGGTGCCAACGTGTACGCCTCGTCGATGAAGAGCACCCCGCCCCGGGCCCGGTCGAACGCCTCCCGGGTGCGCTGCGCGGTGTGCCCGATGTACTCCCCCACCAGGTCCGCCCGGGCGACCTCCACCAGCTGCCCGCCGGCGAGCACACCCAGCGCGGTCAGCAACTCGCCGTAGAGCCGGGCGACAGTGGTCTTGCCCGTGCCGGGTGGCCCGGAGAAGACCAGGTGCCGGGAGACCGACGGCGCCGGCAGGCCCGCCCTGACCCGGGTCCGGATGGTGGCGAGGAGGTCGATCATGTCGGCCACCTCCCGCTTCACCCCGGAGAGCCCGATCATCGCGTTGAGCCGGCCGAGCAGCCGGCTGACCTCGTCGTCGCGGGCCACCCCGGCCTGCACCCCGGTCCCCGCCGGCGCGCCCAGGTCCTGCGGCAGCAGCTGCGCCAGCTCGACTCCGGACGGATCGCCGGCCTGGGAGAGCCGGTACGCCTGCCGCCCGATCATCTCCTCGAAGACCTTGCGGGCGACCCGGGCGTTGCCGAAGTTCGCGTCCCGGTTCATCCCGTCGAAGAGGTTGGCCAGCGCCACCCGGGTGTCGTACTCCAGGGAGTAGTGGTGGGTGCTGCAGAGCCGCTCGACGATGGTGACCAGCTCCTCCGTCGAGTAGCTCTCGAACTCCACGGTCTTGGAGAACCGCGAGGCCAGCCCGGGGTTGGCGTCCAGGAACTGGCGCATCTGCGCGGAGTACCCGGCGACGATGACCACCACCTCGTCCCGGTGGTCCTCCATCAGCTTGACCAGGGTGTCGATCGCCTCCCGGCCGAAGTCGTGGCCGCCGCCGCTCTCCACCGGGGCCAGCGCGTACGCCTCGTCGACGAAGAGCACCCCGCCGCGTGCCTCGTTGAACTTCTCGGTGGTCTTCACGGCCGTGCCACCGATGTGCTCGGCCACCAGGTCGGCCCGGGCGACCTCGACCAGCTGACCGGTCTTGAGCACGCCGAGCGCGGCGAGGATGCGCCCGTACAGCCGGGCAACAGTGGTCTTGCCGGTACCGGGCGCACCGGCGAAGACCATGTGCCGGGACATCGGCGGCGCCGGCAGACCGGCGGCGGCCCGGCGCTGGCTGATCCGGTGCAGCCCCACCAGCGTCGCGACCTCGTGCTTCACCCCGGCCAGCCCGACCAGCGCGTCCAACTCTGCGAGCAGCGGCGTCGCCGGATCGACCGGGGCGGCGGGCTGGGCGGTGTTCGCGGCCGGCGCGGGGGCGGCCGGGCTCGTGTCGCCGGTGGTGGCGGGTGTCGGCGGGACCAGGGTGGACGGCCGGGCCGGGGTCTCCTCGGGCCGGGCCGGCTCCCCGGCCGACGACGGCCGGGACGCCCGCGAATCGTCCACGTCGACCGCCCCCGGCACGGTCAGCCGGATCGGCTCACCGCCGTTGTTCACGAGAGTGCTGGTGCGCACCCGCACCGGCTCCACCGTCTCGACGAGCAGCCCGTCGCCGGCGTTCTCCAGCACCTCGCAGCCGTCGAGCTGACCGGAGGAGCCGGCCCCGAAC
>NZ_SMKG01000047.1 GCF_004348525.1 Micromonospora sp. 15K316
GGGCAGGCGAAGCGAGGCGGGAGCGGGGTCAGTCGGTGAGGCGGTTGGCGCGAGAGTGCAGGTAGCGCTGCTGGGCGAGGTTCGTCGACCGGGCGGCCGCCGTCCGGTAGGCCACCTCGGCGGCGGCCCGGTCACCGAGCAGCTCCAGCAGGTGCGCCCGGGCGGCGGGCAGCCGGGGATCACCGGCGAGCCGGCTGTCGGCGGCGAGTCCGTCGAGCAGGGCCAGCCCGGCGGACGCACCCCGGCTCATGGCCACCGCCACCGCGTGGTTGAGCGCCACCACCGGGCTGTCGGTGACGTCTCGCAGCACCTCGTAGAGCGCGGTGATCTGCGCCCAGTCGGTCTCGGCGGCGCTCGGCGCCTCGTCGTGCACGGCGGCGACGGCCGCCTGCAGCTGGTACGGCCCGACCGGCCCGCGGGGGAGCGCGGCGGTGATCAGGGCGACGCCCTCGGCGATCTGGTCGGTCTTCCAGCGGCTGCGGTCCTGCTCGGCCATCGGGACGAGCACGCCGTGCGGGCCGATCCGGGCCGGCGCTCGCGCGTCGGTGAGCAGCATCAGCGCCAGCAACCCGGCCACCTCGGGTTCGTCCGGCAGGAGCCGGTGCACCAGCCGGGCCAGCCGGATCGCCTCGGCCGCCAGGTCGGCGCGGAGCAGACCCGGGCCGGCCGTGCGCGTGTACCCCTCGTTGAAGATCAGGTAGAGCACGTGCAGGACGACGGCGAGCCGCTCGCGGCGCTCGACGCCGGTCGGCATCCGGAACGGCACGCCGCTGTCGCGGATCCGCTGTTTTCCGCGGCTGATCCGCCGGGCCATGGTCGCCTCCGGGACCAGGAACGCCCGCGCCACCTCGGCGGTGCTGAGCCCACCGACGGCGCGCAGCGTCAGCGCGATCTGCGCGGCGGGGGCGAGCGCCGGGTGGCAGCAGAGGAAGAGCAGGATCAGGCTGTCGTCCCCGTCGTCGGGCGGCCGGTCCGCGGCCGGCGCCACCCGGTCGGCGGGCAGCACCCAGCGCGCGACCAGGTCCTCCCGCCGGGCCCGTGCCTGCTCCCGACGGAGCAGGTCGGTGAGCCGGCGGGCCGCCACGGCGATCAGCCAGGCGCGGGGGTTCTCCGGTACGCCGTCACGTGGCCAGCCGGTCGCCGCGGCGATCAGCGCCTCCTGGGTGGCGTCCTCGGCGGTGTCGAAGTGGCCGTAGCGGCGCACGAGCGCGCCGAGGACCTGCGGCGCCAGCCGACGCAGCAGCTCCTCGACACGCGGCTCGGGCACCGGTCAGCCGGCCAGGTCCTCGACGCCGTCGAGCACGGGGCGCACGTCGACGTACTCGCCGGGGGCGTCGGGGTTCACAAACCCGGACGCGATCTCGGTGGCCCGGTCGAAGCTGGCGCACTCCACGATCGTGTAGCCGGCGAGCACCTCCTGCGTCTCCGGGTACGGGCCGTCGGTCACCACCGGCAGCCCGCCGTCGACCTGGACCCGGCGGGCGTGCACCGGCGCGCTGAGCCCCTGGGCGTCGACCAGCTCGCCGGAGTCGACGAGCGCCTGGTGGACCTTCTCCATGTGCGCGTGCATCGCCGCGACCTGCTCGGGGGTCATGGCGGGGCGGTCGCCCGGCTGCCCGCTGAGCACGTCGTAGT
The DNA here is from genome assembly GCF_004348525.1 of Micromonospora sp. 15K316. GTDB lineage: Bacteria > Actinomycetota > Actinomycetes > Mycobacteriales > Micromonosporaceae > Micromonospora. The sequence goes on from NZ_SMKG01000047.1 coordinate 1,636, forward strand.
CCTGCTGCGAGCCGTACAGGAGGATCATGTACTTCACGGTCTGCTCCTTCCGCCGACGCCGGTGCGGCGCCGCTCACCGGAGACGTCGAAGCGGCCCGCCGGTTCCGGACACTCTGCCCCGGGTCATCGCGTCCGGCCTGCCGCGACCAGGGCCGCGGTGGGTAGGCCGAGCTGCCCGTCCGGACCGCGGTACCGGTCGGTGAGCCGGTCGTAGGCGTCGCGGGAGCGCCGACGGAGATCGGCCGGCGCGCCGTCGAGCAGCAGCCCGAGCTGCCCGATGCCGGCCTCCGGTCCGGCCCACCACTGCTCTGGGTCGGTGCGGTGCACCCAGGAGAGCGTCTCGCACCGCACCGCGTCCAGCCCCGCGCCACGCAGCAGCCCGGTCAGCCCCTCCGGCGTACGGTCGAAGTTCCGCTCGGCGGCGACCTGCGGCAGGTCCAGTCGAGGTGGTCCACCGGCAGCCTCGTAGGCCTGCCGCCAGAGCCGTTGCAGCGGCGGCAGGGGATGCGGCCAGATGGTGACCGCCACCTGGCCGCCGGGGCGTACCACCCGACGTAGCTCCGTCACGGCGGCGCGCGGGTCGCCGACGTGGTTGATCACGAAGTTCGCCACCGCGGCGTCGAAGGCGCCGGTGGCGAAGGGCAGCAGCGGCAGCGCGGCCCGCGCGAACCGACCCTCCGCGCGGAGGGCGCGGGCCCAGACGATCATGCTGGCCTCGGCGTCCACGGCGGTCACGGCCGCGCCGCGCGCGGCGGCGAGCGCCGCCACGGTGCCCGGCCCGGTGCCGACGTCCAGCACCCGGGCACCGGCGGCCACCTGCGCCGCGTCCAGCAGGGCCTGCGCCGGGTACGCGCAGAGCCGGCCGAAGCTACGGGTGTACGCCTCGGCGCGCCCGGCCCACCGTTCGCGTTCGTGATGGTCGAAGGTCGTCATCGAAGCGACCCTAACCTCGCGACTCCCCAGTGGGGTGCCGTGCTGCCTCCCGGCGCGCATGGCGCACGTACCGTCGGGGTATCGCGTGCGCGAGCACGCTGCCGGGGAGGGCGATGTGGACAGACGGTCGACAGGTCGGTTCCGAGGGCCGCTGGCGGGGCTGCTGGTGGCCCTCGTCGCGGCCGGTGGCTGCTTCGTCGGAGGAGTGAGCGATCCGCAGGGCGGCGAACCGGCGCCCGGGGAGCCGACGGCGGCGCCGGGTACGGCCGCGACCCGCGCCGACGGCACCACCAGCGTCGAGGAGTTCGCCCAGGACGTCGCCGACGCGCAGGCCGTCGCCGAGCGGTACTGGGCGGCCCAGTTCCGGGCGTCGGGGGAGGGGTTCCGGCCGATTCGGCGGATCATTCCCTACCAGCGGGCGGGGGAGGTCTCCTGCGGCGGGCAGGCGCTGCCGCGCAACAACGCCGTCTACTGCTCGCAGGGCGACTTCATCGCCTACGACGTCGCCTGGTCGGTGGCCGCGTTCCGGCAGGTCGGCGACGCGTTCGTGTTCTACCTGCTCGGCCACGAGTACGCGCACGGCATCCAGGTGCGCCTCGGCATCCGCTACGACTTCACGATCCAGCAGGAGCTGCAGGCCGACTGCATGGCCGGGGCGTACCTCGGCGACTCGGTGCGGTCGCGCGCCCTCACCCTCGGCGAGGGTGACCTGGAGGAGTTCCGGGAGGGGTTGGCGGCGGTCGGCGACGACCCCGACCAGCCCTGGTTCGCGGAGGGTTCGCACGGCACCGCCGAGCAGCGGACGGAGTCGTTCTTCAACGGCTACGAGCGGTCGCTGGCCGCCTGCGATCTCGGCTGACCGCCGGGAACACCCGACCCGCGGGTACGCGCCGTCGGCGGCCGGGGCCCGGCGGGTCGCGCGATTGCGTGCGTCACCCGGGCGGGCACCGGGGCGATCGGCCCGGCGTGCCCCTGAGAGGATCCGGCCATGTCCCTGGACGATCCGCACACCAGCCGTCATCCCGCCGCCGTGCTCTTCGACATGGACGGCACCCTGGTCGACAGCGAGAAGCTCTGGGACGTCGCGTTGCAGGAGCTCGCCGCCGTCTACGGCGGGACGCTCTCCGACGACGCGCGCCGGGCGATCGTCGGCACCGTGATGGCCGACTCGATGCGCATCCTGCACGAGGACCTCGGCCAGCCGGAGCGGGATCTGCAGGTCAGCGCCGACTGGATCGACGCCCGGATCCTGGAGCTGTTCCGCACCGGGCTGAGCTGGCGGCCGGGCGCGATGGCCCTGCTGACGGCGGTACGCGCGGCCGGCATCCCGACCGCCCTGGTCACCTCCAGCGGCCGTCCGCTGGTGGAGGTGGCCCTGGAGACCCTGGGACGGGAGAACTTCGACGTGGTGGTCTGCGGCGACGAAGTGGTCGCGGCGAAGCCGCACCCGGAGCCGTACCTGACCGCCGCCCGGCTGCTGGGGGTGCCGATCGAGCGGTGCGTGGCGATCGAGGACTCGGCCACGGGGGTGGCCAGTGCCCTGGCCGCCGGCGCCGCCGTGCTGGCCGTACCGGCCGAGGTGCCGCTGCCGGCGACCGACGGCGTACACCAGCTGGAGAGCCTGGCCGCCGTGGACCTGGAGTTCCTCGCCGCGCTGCTCGGCGCGCGGACCGCCGGCCGCTGACGTTCGTGGGGCCGCGCGGTTCGGCGCGGCCCCCACGGGTGCCGGATCGGTGACGGGTGCCCCACGGCGCCGGCCGCCGGGCACCCGTCGTCGGATCAGTCGTGGGCGATCGCGCCCAGCACGTTGATCCGGGCGGCCCGAGCCGCGGGCAGGATCGCCGCGACCACGCCCACGATCGCGGCGAGCCCGAGGGCGACCCCGATCTGCGTCCACGGCAGGACCAGGTCGGTGATGCCCTCGTCCTTCAGCGCCTCGACCACGGCGGCGCCCAGGCCGGCGCCGACGACCACACCGAGCAGCGCGCCGAAGACCGAGATCACCACCGCCTCGACGGTGATCATCCGCATGGTCTGCGCCCGGCGTAGCCCGATGGCCCGCAGCAGCCCCAGCTCGCGGGTGCGTTCCAGCACCGACAGCGCCAGGGTGTTGACGATGCCGAGGACCGCGATCACGATGGCCAGCGCCAGCAGGATCTGGATCATCGTGAGCAGCCCGTCGACCTGACCGGCCTGCTGCTCGATGAACGCGTCCCGGTCGGCCACCGACACCTCGGGGGAGTCGGCGAGCAGCGCCTCGACCTGCGGCTGCACGTCGGCGACCCGGATGCCGGGGGCGAGCTGGATGAAGCCCTGGATCGGCTGCGGGATGGCGAAGTCGCGGGCGGCCTCCGCCGGGAGAATGACCCCGTTGGTGAGCTGGCTGCTGCCGTAGATGCCGGTGACCGTGTACGTGCTCGGCTCGCCGCGGGCCAGCTGCACCGGCACGGTCGAGCCGACCGAGAGCCCACGGTCCTCGGCGGTGTCCGTGCTGACCAGCATCTGGTTCGGCCCGAGCCGGTCGATGTCACCGGCGGTCGGCTGCACCCCGAAGATCTGCCGCAGCGCGGCGTCGTCGCTGCTCGCGGCGACCCAGGTGCGTTCCCCACCGACCACGGCCAGGTCGCCGTACTCGCCGTCGACCAACTGGACGCCGGGGATCGCCGCGGCCTTCTCCAGCACCGCCGGGTCGAACGTCGGCGGCCGCGGGCCGCTCTGCACCCCGGCGATGACCAGCTCGGCCTTGATGGTGTCCTGGGCGAGGCCGCTGATGCTGCTCTTGGCCGAATCCAGGATCACCGTCACGCCGGTGACCAGGGCGATGCCGACCATGAGGGCGGCGGCGGTGATGGCGGTGCGGCGCGGGTTGCGTCCCGAGTTCAGCCGCCCCAGCTTCCCCGGCACCGACCAGGCGAAGATCGCCCCGAGCAGGCTCACCACCGGCCGGCTGATTAGCGGGGTCAGCAACGCGACACCGATGAACGCGAACAGCACCCCGCCCAGGATCGTGACCAGCGTGTTGCCCCCGGCGTTGCCGGAGAGGCCGAGGAAGAGCAGCACCGCGCCGACCGCGCTGACCACGCCGCCGGTGACCGTGATCCGGGTCAGCGGGCGGTCCGGCGTCGCCACGTCCTGCATCGCCGCGATCGGTGGGATCCGTGAGGCCCGCAGCGCCGGCAGCAACGCCGCCACCACGGTGATGACCAGGCCGACCGCGAACGCGCTGATCACGGCGCTGGCCGGTATGCCGAGCCCGGCGAGGGTGAGGCCGCCGGCCAGGTTCCCGAACGCCCAGGCGAGCAGCGCGCCGATGCCGATGCCGGCGCCCAGGCCGAGCACCGAGGCGATCAGGCCGACCGCGATCGCCTCCAGCACCACGGAGCCGATCATCTGCCGCCGGCTGGCCCCGATGGCCCGCATCAGCGCCAGCTCACGAGTGCGCTGCGCCACGATGATCGAGAAGGTGTTGAGGATCAGGAACGTGCCGACCAGCAGCGCCACGGCCGCGAAGCCGAGCAGGATCCGGTTGAAGAACGACAGGGCCTCCTTGAAGCCCGCCGCCGCCTCCTCCGACAACTGCTTGCCGGTCTTCACGTCGTAGCCGCCGCCCACCGCGCTCGCCACGGAGTCGCGCAGCGACTCGGGTGAGACGCCGTCGGCCGCCTTCACACTCACGCTGTTGAACGTGTCGGGCTCGCCGAGCATGAGCCGCTGCGCCACCGGCGTGGTGAACATGATCTCGTTGGAGCCGCCGATGGAGTCCCGGCCGCCGCTGTAACCGAAGATCCCGACGATGGTGAACTGCTGCTTCGGCTCCAGCGGGGTGAGCACCCCGACCCGGTCACCGAGCTTCACCTTGCCCGCGTCGGCGAGCCCCTTGTTGATGACGATCTCGTCGGCGGCCTTCGCGCCGCGTCCCTCGCGCAGCTGGATCAGGTCCGTCTCGCCGGTCCAGTTCTCGCCCAGCTGCGGCGGACCGAAGGAGGCGACGGCCTTGCCGTTGCTGCCGATCAGCCGGGCCCCGTCGATCGCGACCACGCCGGTCGCCTCCGCGACCCCGGGCACCGCGCGGACCTTCTCGACAGTGCTCGCCGGGAACGGCGGCGGCGCCTGCTCGCCCTCCATCTCCGACATCGCGATCTTCGGCTTGGCCGCGACGTTGACGTCCACCCCCTCGTACGCGTCGGCGAAGATCGCGTCGAAGGTGCGGCCGAGGGTGTCGGTCAGCACGAACGCCCCGGAGACGAACATCACGCCCAGGACGACCGCCAGCCCGGAGAGGGTGAGCCGCAGCTTGCGTCCCAGCAGGCTCTTCAGTGTCGCCCGGAACATCAGCCGTTCACCTCGGCCGAGGCGTCCAGCTTCTTCATCGTGTCCAGCACGGTGTCGGCGGTCGGCTCGATCAGCTCCGACACGATCTGCCCGTCGGCCAGGAACACCACCCGGTCGGCGTACGCGGCGGCGGTCGGGTCGTGGGTGACCATGACGATGGTCTGCCCGTGCTCGCGTACCGAGTTGCGCAGGAAGTTCAGCACCTCCGCGCCGGCGCGGGAGTCGAGGTTACCCGTCGGCTCGTCCGCGAAGATCACCTCGGGGCGGGAGACCAGCGCCCGGGCGCACGCCACCCGCTGCTGCTGCCCGCCGGAGAGCTGCGCCGGACGGTGGTCCAGCCGGTCCCGCAGCCCCACGGTGTCGATCACGATGTCGTACCAGGCCGGGTCGGGCTTGCGCCCGGCGATCGACAACGGCAGCAGGATGTTCTCCTTGGCGCTGAGGGTGGGCAGCAGGTTGAACTGCTGGAAGATGAAGCCCACTTTGTCCCGGCGCAGCTTGGTCAGCCCGGCGTCGCCCAGTCCGGTGACCGTGGTGTCGCCGATCGACACCGTCCCCCGGGTCACCGAGTCCAGCCCCGCCAGGCAGTGCATGAGCGTCGACTTGCCGGACCCCGACGGGCCCATGATCGCGGTGAAGCGGCCCTGTTCGAACTCGGCACTGACCCCCCGCAGCGCGACGACCTGCGCCTCGCCGCTGCCGTACACCTTCCACACGTCGTTCGCCCGGGCCGCGGCCTGCGCCTGCCGGCCTACCGTCGCGGTCACGTCTTCTCCCTCTGTCGTTGGTCCGTCCGCGCCGCCCCCCGCTGGATTCGGCGCGGCAGTCTCATCCTCCGCGTTCGTCGCCCCGGTTTTCTCCGACCTTGGTCGGACCCGTTGCGGATTTCCGCGCTGCGGGTGCCCCCCATTCCGACTCAGGGTTGCCCCTGAGCCCGCGCTGACCGACCACGGTGCGTCGCCGTCGCCGAGCAGCCAGGCCCGACGCTATGGGTTGACGCCGCGTGAGGGTCAACCCAGTCGAGCCGCCTGCGGTCACGGTAGGTGACGACGGCAAAAGCTACCTCGCGCCGAGGGGGGATCTTCCGGTACGCCGGAGGGAGTAGCCGGAGCCGCGCGCTACCCCCGGGGGCGTACGAGACCCGTCTCGTACGCCAGCACCACGGCCTGCACCCGGTCGCGCAGCCCCAGCTTGGTCAGGACGTGCCCGACGTGGGTCTTGATCGTGGTCTCGCTCACCGACAACTCGGCGGCGATCTCGGAGTTGGACAACCCACGGGCGACCTGCACCAGCACCTCCCGCTCCCGCTCGGTCAGCGCGGCCAGCGAACGCGGCGGCGCGGCCGACGGGTCGGGCAGCACGTCGGCGAACCGGTCCAGCAGCCGCTTCAGGATGCGCGGCGCCACCACCGCCTCCCCGGCCGCCACCGTGCGGATCGCCGTGACCAGGTCCTCGGCGGGCACGTCCTTGGCCAGGAAGCCGCTGGCCCCGGCGCGCAGCGCCCCCACCACGTACTCGTCGAGGTCGAAGGTGGTGAGAATCAGCACACGCACGGGGAGGCGGGCGTCGACGATCGCGCGGGTGGCCGCCACCCCGTCCATCCGCGGCATCCGGATGTCCATCAGCACCACGTCGGGCAGCAGCCGGCGGGACAGCTCCACCGCCTCCACGCCGTCACCGGCCTCGGCGACGACGTCCAGGTCCTCCTCGGCGCCGAGCACCATCCGGAAGCCGGTACGCAGCAGCGGCTGGTCGTCGACGAGCAGGACACGCACCGGCCGTGACGTCCGATCGGTCATCCCGTCCTCCTGCCCCACGCCGTCACGCCGGCACCGGCCCCGGCTGCTCCACCGGAATCCTCGCGCAGACCCGGAAGCCGCCGCCCGACCGCGCACCGGCCTGTAGGACACCACCGTAGAGCCCGACCCGCTCCCGCATGCCCACCAGACCGTGCCCCACGCCGGGCGAGCCGGGAGCCGGCCCCCGCCCGTCGTCGACGACCTCCACCACCACGGCGGCCCCGTCGTAGCCGATCCGTACCTCGGCGGTCGCCGCGCCGGCGTGCTTGAGCGCGTTGGTCAACGCCTCCTGCACGATCCGGTAGATCGCCAGCGCCACGCCCTCCTCCACCACCACCGGATCACCGTCGACGCGGAGCGTCACCGGCAGGCCCGCGTCGCGTACCTGGTCGGTCAGGGCCTCGATGCCCGCGAGCCCCGGCTGCGGGGTGAGGTCGGCGTCCGGCTCCGCGTCGGTCCGCAGCACGTCCAGCAGTCGGCGCAGCTCCCGCAGGGTGGCCCGGCCGGTCTCCTCGATGGTGCCGATGGCCTCGTCGGCCGCGTCCGGGTCACGGCGCAGCACCCGCCGCGCCCCGGTGGCCAGCACACCCATCACGCTCACGTGGTGCGCCACCACGTCGTGCAGCTCCCGGGCGATGCGGCGGCGCTCGTCGGCGACCGCCTGCTCCGCCAGGGTCCGCTGCCGCTCCTCGGCCACCCGGGCCCGCTCCCGCAGCGCCCGGTTGGCCGCCTGGCGGGCCTGCACCACCCGGCCCACCGCGTACGACAGCAGCCCCACCAGCAGGTTGTTCAGCACCAGCAGAGTCGGGCTGACGGCGAGCAGGCCGTCGACCGGCGCGACCAGATTGGCCACCGCCACCGGCACCCACAGCACGACGGCGGCGAGCGCCGCGCGGCGGGCCGGCCACCGCGCCGCCACCGTGAACGTCAGCACGGCGAACGTCAGCCCCTGCACGCCGGCGCCCAGCCCGGTCACCGCCGGGAGCCCCAGCGTGGCCACCGCCGCGCCGATCGCCGGCCAGGGCGCGACCCGGCGCAGCACCAGCGGCGCCGCGCACGCCACGCTCCACACCACCGTCACCGGCAGCGACCGCGACCAGAGCTCGCGCGGCGTGATCAGCGCGAACACCAGCTCCATCGCCACCAGAGCGGCGGCGAGGAGCGCGTCGGCGGCGAGCGGGTGCCGGCGCAGCACCAGCCACGGGCGCTCGGTCATACCGCGACGCTAGCCGCCTTCCGGCGGCGCTGATCGTCGCCGAAGACGAGCCGATTCTCCTCCCAGGGGAGGAGAATCACTCGTCCGCCCCGGGCTGCGCGGGCCGGGACCGCGCGTCGAGCAGCGGATCGGCGCGCGCCGCGTGTGCCGGAAACGGCGGAGGTGTGCCGCCGAAGCTCGGGCAGAGCGCCTGGTGACTGCACCAGTCGCAGAGACGGCTCGGCCGGGGCCGGAAATCCTGCTGCTCGGTGGCCTGCTCGATCGCCCGCCACAACGCCACCACGGTCCGCTCGAACCGGAGCAGCTCCTCGGCGTCGGGGGTGTAGTCGCAGACCTCCGCGTCGCGCAGGTAGAGCAGGCGCAGCACCCGCGGGACCACTCCCCGGGTACGCCACAGCACGAGCGCGTAGAACTTCAGCTGGAACAGGGCCCGCGCCTCGAACGCCTCCCGCGGCGCGCCGCCGGTCTTGTAGTCGACCACCCGCAGCGCGCCGTCCGGCGCGACGTCGAGCCGGTCGAGGTAACCCCGGATCAGCAGCTCGTCGTCGACCACTGCCGAGATCAGGCTCTCCCGCTCGGCCGGCTCCAGCCGGCGCGGATCCTCCACCGCGAAGTAGCCATCGAGCAGCGCCGCCGCCGACCGGAGGAACTCGGCGAGGTCGGCAGGGTCACCGTCGCCGGGGAACAGCCCGGCCAGCTCCGGCTGCTCGGTGACCAGCCGGTCCCACTGGGGGGCGACCAGGTCGCCGGCGGCGTCCGGGTGGCGCCCGGCCGCGGGCAGGTCGAAGAGGCGCTCCAGCACCGCGTGCACCAGCGTGCCCCGGGCCTGTTCGACCGTGGGCCGCTCCGGCAGGCGGTCGATGCTGCGGAACCGGTAGAGCAGCGGACAGGTCTTGAAATCCGCCGCCCGTGACGGGGACAACGACGCCCGCACTGTCGCCGGCGCCCCCGCCGTGGCCGTGGGCTGTCGGGTGGTCACCGGATCCGCCGTCATGTCCGGAAGATTAGGGCACCGGTGTGACACCTTCCGCGCCCGCCGTCCCGCGCGCCGTCTCAGCCGCAGTCCGTAGCATCGACCCGATGGAGCAGACGTCCCGGCCGAAACGTCGGCCCCGCGGCAGCCTCGCCCTGACCGTGGGACGGGTGTTCGGCGTGCCGCTACACCTCAACGGCTCGATGCTCCTGCTCGCCCTGCTGGTGACCGTCCTGTACGCCGAGTTCGCCCGGAATCAGCTCGCCCTGTCGCAGCTCAGCGGGTACGTCATCGGCGTCGGGTTCGTGGTGTCCCTGCTCGGCTCCGTGCTGCTGCACGAACTCGGCCACGCCCTCACCGCCCGCCGCTACGGCATCGGCGTGCGGGGAATCACCCTCGAACTGCTCGGCGGCTACACGGAGATGGACCGCGACGCCCCGTCGCCCCGCGTCGACCTGCTGGTGTCGCTGGCCGGCCCGGCGGTCTCCGCGGTCCTCGGCGCGGTGGCCGTCGCGGTCACCCTCGCCCTGCCCGACCACACCGTCGCCAACCAGCTCGCGTTCCAGCTCGCGGTGAGCAACGTGATCGTCGCGGTCTTCAACGCCCTGCCCGGCCTGCCGCTCGACGGCGGGCGGGCGCTGCGCGCCGCCGTCTGGGCGGTGACCCGCGACCGGCACCGGGGCACCGAGGTGGCCGGCTGGGTGGGGCGGATCGTGGCGGCCGGGACCGCCGCCCTGGTCGCCGCGCTCACCCTCACCCACCGGCTGGCCCCGCTGGCGTTGCCGCTGATGCTGCTGGTCGCGTTCACCCTGTGGCGTGGCGCCGGCCAGTCGATCCGGTACGCGAAGGTCAGCCGACGTTTCCCGTTGATCGACCTGGCCCGCCTGGCCCGGCCGGTCTGGCCGGTGCCGACCGGCACCCCGCTCGCCGAGGCGCAGCGCCGAGCCGAGGAGGCCCGGACCGGGGCGGCGCTGCTCGTCACCGACAGCACCGGTCGGCCCGTCGGCCTGGTCGACCCGGCCGACGTGGCGGCGGTGCCCGTCGAGCGTCGACCCTGGCTCGCGGTCGACGCGGTCTCGCGGTCGCTCTCCGCGCTGCCCGCCCTCCCCGTCGGGCTCGACGGGGAACACGTCATGGAGGCCGTGCAGACCCACCCGGGCGCACGGTACGTGGTGACCTCAGGCGAAGATGTCGTCGGCGTTCTGCACATCGCGGATCTCGCCAAGCTCCTCGAACCCGACCGGAAGATGAACACGTGAGCGCAACTCCCTCCGCCGTCCCGGCCGACCCGGGCGCCCCGGTGCCCGCCGACCGTCCCGGGCCGGCCCCGGCCCGCCGGGGCCCCTTCCAGGTCGGCGACCGGGTGCAGCTGACCGACCCGAAGGGGCGGATGCACACCATCACCCTGGAGCCCGGCAAGGCCTTCCACACCCACCGCGGCATCCTCGACCACGACGCGCTCATCGGTCAGCCCGACGGCAGCGTGGTCACCACCACCGGTGGCGGCACCGCGTTCCTCGCCCTGCGCCCGCTGCTCGCCGACTACGTGCTCTCCATGCCCCGCGGCGCCCAGGTCATCTACCCGAAGGACTCGGCGCAGATCGTGGCGATGGGCGACATCTTCCCCGGCGCCAAGGTGCTCGAGGCCGGCGCCGGCTCCGGCGCGCTCAGCTGCTCGCTGCTGCGGGCGGTCGGCGCCGAGGGGGAACTGCACTCGTACGAGGTGCGCGAGGACTTCGCGCAGATCGCCCGCCGCAACGTGGAGTCGTTCTTCAACGGCCCGCACCCGGCGTGGAACCTGCACGTCGGCGACGTGGCCGAGTGCCGGGAGACCGGCTTCGACCGGATCATCCTCGACATGCTCACCCCCTGGGAGACCCTCGACATGGTCGAGCGGGCGCTGCTGCCCGGCGGGGTGTTCATCGGCTACGTGGCCACCACCCCGCAGCTGTCCGAACTGGTGGAGGCGCTGCGCGAGCGGGGCGGTTGGACCGAGCCCCGGGCCTGGGAGTCGCTGGTGCGCGACTGGCACGCCGAGGGCCTCGCCGTCCGCCCGGACCACCGGATGGTCGCCCACACCGCGTTCCTGGTCTCCGCCCGCAAGCTCGCCCCCGGTGTCACCGCGCCGCCGCGGCGGCGCAAGCCGAGCAAGGGCACCGAGGCGTACGTCCAGCGCCGCCAGGTGCTGCGGGAGGCGGAGGCCGCCCGGCAGGCGGCCGCCCGGACAGCGGTCACCGGGCCTGACGCAGCGGAGGAGATGGACACGCCGTGACGGGCGGCCTGGCATGAGCGGACGGTCGTCCGGCGCGCGAACGGTTCACGGGGGCGTCGACCAGAGGGAGGACGCGGCATGAGCAGCCCGGGCTACGGCGGCGGTGACCTGCCAGCGGTCTTCCCGGACTGGTCGCCCTACCAGGATCTGGAGTCGGCGGCGCGGGCCTACCTGCGGGACCCGGACATCGCCCTGGAGGCGCTCGGCGGGGTGCTGCGCGGCGCGTCGGTGCTCGGCTTCACGCTGGAACGGTTCGTCAACGAGGTCAACGGAGTGTGGCAGGAGGTCGTCGTCTGCGACGGCAGCCGGCTGATCCTCTGGCACGGCGAGGACGTGCCGCCGGGTGAGGGGCCGGCCGGGTCGATGACCTCGTCGTTGCGGGTGGTGCCGGTCTCCACGGTCACCGAGGTCGGCTGCCGCCGGCGGCTCACCCGCTCGGAGAACGGTCAGGTCCGCGTCGACAGCATCGACGTCTACCTGCTGCTCACCTCGCTCGACGAGGCGCCGCCACCCGAGGAGGTGGTCGGCGCGCCCCGGCACGACGCGCTGCGGTTCGGCAAGACCCTCGACGACGGCGGCGCCGGGCAGATCGCCCGGCTGGAGGAGTTCGCCCGGCTGGTCGCCTCGGTCGTCGGCCGGCCGATGCTCTGACCGCCCGTCGCCGGCCGATGCTGTGACCGCCTCCGGCGCCGGCCGAAACGACGAGCTGCCCGGCGGCGCGCCGCCGGGCAGCTCGCGTCACCTGCTCAGTCCTCGGCGTCGGGGCCGGCCACCGCGACGCCGTCGCCGGCGCGCAGCACGTGGATGCACTCGCCCGGGCACTCCTTCGCCGAGTCGATCACCTCGAGGCGCAGGTGTTCCGGTACGTCGACGCGGCTGCCGGGGGCCTGCAGCAGCTCACCGTCGGAGCCCTTGACGTAGGCCAGCCCGTCGACGTCGAACTCGAAGACGTCCGGCGCGTACTGCACGCAGAGCCCGTCGCCGGTGCAGAGATCCTGGTCCACCCAGACCTGAAGCTGGTCCGTCGCGACCTCGGTCACCGGTGCACCCCCCATGTTCTCCCGTCCCACGCCCCGACGGTACCCGAACGGCCGCACCGGTCCCGATCACCCACCCGTCGCGATCAAGGTTCAGTGACAGGGGCGTTGCGCGGGACCGAATCGGGCTCATAGCGGCTAGTGTTAGGGCAGAACGTTCAAGCCCCCCGGGGAGGTGGGACGTGGCACGCAGCGACGACGCGGACTCGCGCGCCGCACGGTGGGAGAAGGAGGCCCACGATCTCTCCACGCAGGTCGCGTTCCTTCAAGAGGAACTCGCCCTGGTGCGGCGCAAGTTGACCGAAGGCCCCCGACACGTCCGGCAGCTCGAGGAGCGGCTGGCCGCCACCCAGGCGCAGTTGGCGCGGCTGACCGAGAACAACGAACGGCTCGTGAGCACCCTCAAGGAGGCTCGCGCGCAGATCGTGACGCTCAAGGAGGAGATCGACCGCCTCGCCCAACCACCGAGCGGTTACGGAGTGTTCCTGGCCCGGCACGACGACGGTACCGTCGACGTCTTCACCGGCGGCCGCAAGCTGCGCGTCGCGGTGTCGCCGTCGCTGGACGTCGCCGAACTGCGGCGCGGCCAGGAGGTCCTGCTCAACGACGCGCTCAACATCGTGGACGCGTTCGGCTACGAGCGGGTCGGCGAGGTGGTCATGCTCAAGGAGGTGCTGGAGAGCCCCGGCGGCGGTCCCGGTGACCGGGCGCTGGTGGTCTCCCACTCCGACGAGGAGCGCATCGTGCACCTCGCCGAGAGCCTGATCGGCTCGTCGATCCGGGCCGGCGACTCGCTCATGATCGAGCCCCGTTCGGCGTACGCGTACGAGCGGATCCCGAAGAGCGAGGTCGAGGAGCTGGTCCTGGAGGAGGTGCCCGACGTCGACTACACCGACATCGGTGGCCTCCAGGCGCAGATCGAGCAGATCCGCGACGCGGTGGAGCTGCCCTTCCTGCACGCCGACCTGTTCCGGGAGCACCAGCTCCGACCGCCCAAGGGGATCCTGCTCTACGGTCCGCCCGGCTGCGGCAAGACGCTGATCGCCAAGGCGGTGGCCAACTCGCTGGCCAAGAAGATCGCCGAGCGGCGGGGCGAGGAGAAGCACACCAGCTTCTTCCTCAACATCAAGGGCCCGGAGCTGCTCAACAAGTACGTCGGCGAGACCGAGCGGCACATCCGGCTGATCTTCCAGCGGGCGCGGGAGAAGGCCGGCGAGGGCACCCCGGTGATCGTGTTCTTCGACGAGATGGACTCGGTCTTCCGCACCCGCGGCTCCGGTGTCTCCTCGGACGTCGAGAACACCATCGTCCCGCAGCTGCTCAGCGAGATCGACGGTGTGGAGGGCCTGGAGAACGTCATCGTCATCGGCGCCTCCAACCGGGAGGACATGATCGACCCGGCCATCCTGCGTCCCGGCCGGCTCGACGTGAAAATCAAGATCGAGCGGCCGGACGCCGAGGCGGCCAAGGACATCTTCTCCAAGTACATCCTCTCGGGCCTGCCGCTGCACGCCGACGACCTGACCGAGCACGGCGGTGACGCACAGGCCACCGTGGCGGCGATGATCGACGCGGTCGTGCTGCGGATGTACTCCGAGACCGAGGAGAACCGCTTCCTCGAGGTCACCTACGCCAACGGCGACAAGGAAGTCCTCTACTTCAAGGACTTCAACTCCGGCGCGATGATCCAGAACATCGTCGACCGGGGCAAGAAGATGGCCATCAAGGAGTTCCTCACCTCCGGCCGCAAGGGGCTGCGACTGCAGCACCTGCTCGACGCCTGCGTCGACGAGTTCCGGGAGAACGAGGACCTGCCCAACACCACGAACCCGGACGACTGGGCCCGCATCTCCGGCAAGAAGGGCGAGCGGATCGTCTACATCCGCACGCTCGTCTCCGGCGGCAAGGGCGCCGAGGCCGGACGGTCCATCGAGACCGCCAGCAACACCGGCCAGTACCTCTGACCGGCAGCGCGAGACGACGGGGCCCGGGGTGGCGTACGCCCCGGGCCCCGTCGTTCGCCGCACCCGGTCCCACCGCCGCGTCCGCTCCCGGCCGGACCTGCGAGACCCGGCGAGCCCGGTGGTGGCGGACCCTCCCCGCCATTTGCGCACGGCGCAACCTCTGCCACGCCCCCGTACGCCGTGTGGCCGACTACGCTCGACGGGACGGGGGACCGGACGGGCGAGCGGAGCGAACAGGTCGATGAGCGTACGACGGATCATGGGCACCGAGGTCGAGTACGGCATCTCCGTGCCCGGTCAGGCCGGAGCCAACCCGATGGTGACCTCCTCGCAGGTGGTGAACGCCTACGGGGCGCGTCCGGAACTCAACCGCGGTGGCCGCGCCCGCTGGGACTACGAGGAGGAGTCGCCGCTGCGCGACGCGCGGGGCTTCACCTACTCCGGCGCCGCCTACGACCCCGCGGAGGCCCTCGCCGACGAGGACCTGGGGCTCGCCAACGTCATACTGACCAACGGCGCGCGCCTCTACGTCGACCACGCGCACCCGGAGTACTCCACTCCGGAGGTGACCAATCCGCTGGACGTGGTGCGCTGGGACAAGGCCGGCGAGCGGGTGATGGCGGAGGCGTCCCGGCGGGCGGCCACCATCCCCGGCACCCAGCCGATCCACCTCTACAAGAACAACACCGACAACAAGGGCGCCAGCTACGGTGCGCACGAGAACTACCTGATGCGGCGGCAGACGCCGTTCGCGGACATCGTCGCGTACCTGACCCCGTTCTTCGTCACCCGGCAGATCGTCTGCGGCGCCGGACGGGTGGGCATCGGCCAGGACGGCAGCCAGAACGGCTTCCAGATCTCGCAGCGGGCCGACTTCTTCGAGGTCGAGGTGGGCCTGGAGACCACGCTCAAGCGGCCGATCATCAACACCCGCGACGAGCCGCACGCGGACGCGGACAAGTACCGGCGGCTGCACGTCATCATCGGTGACGCGAACCTCTCCGAAATCTCCACCTACCTGAAGGTCGGCACCACCGCGCTGATCCTCACCATGATCGAGGAGAAGGCGCTCGGCCCCGACCTGGGCATCGCCGACCCGGTCAACGAGCTGCGGGCGGTCAGCCACGACCCGTCGCTCACCCACCTGATGCGGATGCGCGACGGGCGGCGGCTCACGGCGCTGGACGTGCAGTGGGCGTACCACGAGCGCGTGCGGTCCTTTGTCGACGACCGCTACGGCGACGACGTGGACGCCCAGACCGCGGACGTGCTGGCCCGCTGGGAGAGCGTGCTGGACCGGCTCGGCCGGGACGCGATGCTCTGCGCCGACGAGCTGGACTGGGTGGCGAAGCTGCGGCTGCTCCACGGCTACCAGGAGCGGGAGAAACTCGGCTGGGGCGCGCACAAGCTCCAGCTGGTCGACCTGCAGTACTCCGACGTCCGGCCGGAGAAGGGCCTCTACCACCGTCTGGTCTCCCGGGGCGCGATGAAGACGCTGCTCAGCGACGAGGAGACCCGTACCGCCATGACCGAGCCGCCGGAGGACACGCGGGCCTACTTCCGTGGCCGCTGTCTCGCGCAGTACGCCTCGGAGGTGGTCGCGGCCAGCTGGGACTCGGTCATCTTCGACGTGGGCCGCGAGTCACTGGTACGGGTGCCGATGATGGAGCCGGAGCGGGGCACCCGTAAGCACGTCGGCGCGCTCTTCGACAGGTGTGCCAGCGCCAAGGACCTGCTGGAGACGTTGACCGGCGGCTGACCCGGATCGCGGAGGAGCCCGCCGCGCGTCGACTACGGCGCGCGGCGGGCTTTTCGTCGCCCGCGCGAGGTAAGTTTCTCGCAAGAGATCGTTGGAGGAGGCAGCAGATGGCCACTCGTGACAGCGGCGGTCAGTCGCAGTCGGGCAAGTCCCGCCAGAACGAGGAGATCGAGGACGTCACGGCCGAGGCGAACCCGGAGGTCGCCGAGCGGCACGCCGAGATCACCGAGGACGTCGACGACCTGCTCGACGAGATCGATTCCGTCCTCGAAGAGAACGCCGAGGAGTTCGTGAGAGGATACGTGCAGAAAGGGGGGGAATGAGGTAAATGTCCGATTCGTCCAGCGGGTCGGGCAAGAAGTGCCCCCAGTGCGAGCGAACGTTGTCCGCGGCAGAGTTTCATCGAAACCGACGACGAATCGACGGGCTCGCCTACTACTGCAAGACTTGCGCGGCGGCTCGCTCTGAGGCGAGCCGTCGCAAGCGCGGGATCGGACCGCAGAAAAAGGCCTCGGTGCCGGTCCCCGACGACATGAAGTGGTGTCCGGACTGCAATCAGGTCAAGCCTCTTGAGGACTTCCCGCGGACCAACAAGGCAAGTGGGCGGCACAGCTACTGCAAGCCCTGCCACAACGCGCGGGGCAAAGAGACCGCCCAGCGGCTCTACGGCGGCAATCGGGAGTACCACCTGCGGCGGCGGTACGGCGTCGGGCAGAAGGAGTTCGATGAACTCCTGACCGAGCAAGGTGGGGTGTGCGCCGTCTGCGGTACCCCCGATCCGGAACATCTGGACCACGATCATCGCACCGGGTGGGTGCGCGGGATACTCTGCTTCAACTGCAACGGTGGTCTTGGCCAGTTCCGGGACAGTCCCGAGCGGCTGGCCAGGGCGATCACGTACCTGAGAGGAACCACGTGGCAGCGGGTTTTGATCCATCCGGGCGTCTACCAGATGTGTTCACCAACGCGGGGACGTCCTCCTTCACGGCGTTCCTGAGCAAGGTGGCACCCGAGATGCTGCCCGGGAGGCGGCCGCTTCCCCCGGGCATGGCCGCCGACATGGCGCCGCACGCGACCACCATCGTGGCGATCGCCGCCGACGGGGGCGTCGTGATGGCGGGCGACCGGCGGGCCACGATGGGCAACCTGATCGCGCAGCGGGACATCGAGAAGGTGCACCCGGCCGACGCGTACTCGCTGGTCGGCATCGCCGGCACCGCCGGTATCGGCATCGAGCTGATGCGGCTGTTCCAGGTGGAGCTGGAGCACTACGAGAAGATCGAGGGCGCGATGCTCTCGCTCGACGGCAAGGCCAACCGGCTCGCCTCGATGATCCGGGGCAACCTCGGCGCCGCCATGCAGGGGCTCGCGGTGATCCCGCTCTTCGCCGGCTTCGACCTGGCCGCCGCGGACCCGGCGAGGGCCGGTCGGATCTTCAGCTTCGACGTGACCGGCGGCCCGTACGAGGAGACCGGCTACGACGCCATCGGCTCCGGCTCGTTGTTCGCCAAGTCCGCGCTCAAGAAGCGCTTCCGGACCGGGCTCTCGATCGACGACGCCATCAAGCTCGCGGTCGAGGCGCTCTACGACGCCGCCGACGACGACACGGCGACCGGCGGTCCCGACCTGACCCGCCGCATCTACCCCGTGGTGATGACCGCGACCGCGGAGGGCACGCACCGGCTCACCGACGCGGAGACCGCGGCGATCGCGGAGGCCGTGGTCTCCGGCCGGATGGAGAACCCGGGCGGCTGACCGGCCGTCCGCATTCGTCAGCAGTCGTCTCGCACAGCGCTAAGGAGAACCAGCCGCCGTGGCCATGCAGTTCTACGCCTCGCCCGAGCAGATCATGCGCGACCGCTCCGAGCTGGCCCGCAAGGGCATCGCCCGCGGGCGCAGCGCGGTGGTCCTGTCCTACGAGGGCGGGGTGCTCTTCGTCGCCGAGAACCTCTCCAGCGCCCTGCACAAGGTCAGTGAGATCTACGACCGGATCGGCTTCGCGGCCGTGGGCCGCTACAACGAGTTCGAGAACCTGCGCCGGGCCGGCGTACGGATGGCCGACCTGAACGGGCTCTCCTACGACCGGCGCGACGTCACCGGCCGGGCCCTGGCGAACGCCTTCGCGCAGACCCTGGGCGCCATCTTCACCGAGCAGTCGAAGCCGTTCGAGGTGGAGATCTGCGTGGCGGAGGTCGGCACGACGCCCGACGACGACGAGCTCTACCGGCTCACGTACGACGGCTCGGTCAACGACGAGCCGGGCCGGATGGCGATGGGTGGCCAGGCGGAGGCGATCACCGGGGTGCTCAAGTCGGAGCACCGGCCGGACATGACGCTCGCCGAGGCGGTCAAGGCGGCCGTGAAGGCGTTGAGCAGCGTCGGTGGTGAGGGCGGCGCCGCCCGGACCATCGCGGCCAACCAGCTGGAGGTGGCGGTCCTCGACCGGCGCCGGATCGGCCGTACGTTCCGCCGGATCACCGGGGCCCCGCTGACCGCTCTGCTCGACGGCGGCGCGGCCGAGGAGCCGGCGGGCGGCCCGCAGACGCCGACGGTGCCGACGGGGGAGGCGCACAAGCCGACCACGTCCGCCGCCTCGGCCGACCTGGAGCGCCGGGAGCCAGAGGGCGAGTCCTGAGCGGCGGCCCGCGCCGTACGGCCTGAAGCCACGTCGCCGGCCGGCTCCACCGCCCCTGCGGTCGGGTCGGCCGGCGACCGCGTTCACGTTCAGGCGCTCCGCGTGAGCGGCTCCCACCACGGCCGGTTGCCCCGATACCAGGCGATGGTGTCGCGCAGCCCCGGCTCGAAGCCGACGTGGGGGGCGAAGCCCAGCTCACGCCGCGCGACGCCGGTGTCCAGGGAGTAGCGCCGGTCGTGGCCCTTGCGGTCGGTGACCGGGCGGACCCGCTCCCAGCCGACGCCGAAGGCGTCGAGCAGCCGGCCGGTGAGTTCCCGGTTCGTCAGCTCGATGCCGCCGGCCAGGTGGTACACGCCGCCGGCCCGGCCCTTGAGCAGGGCGAGGGTGACGCCGTGGCAGTGGTCCTCGACGTGCAGCCAGTCCCGGACGTTCCCGCCGTCGCCGTAGAGCGGCAGGTCGCGCCCGTCGAGCAGGTTGGTGATGAACCGCGGCACCACCTTCTCCGGGTGCTGGTAGGGGCCGTACGTGTTGGAGCCCCGGGTCACCACGACGTCGAGGCCGTGGGTGCGGTGGTAGGCGAGGGCGAGCAGGTCGGCGCCGGCCTTGCTGGCCGAGTACGGGGAGCTCGGGTCCAGCGGGGCGGTCTCCGTCCACGAGCCGTCCGCGATCGAGCCGTACACCTCGTCCGTGGAGACGTGCAGGAACCGGCTCGTGCCGCGCCGCAGCGCGGCGTCGAGCAGGGTCTGGGTGCCGAGCACGTTGGTGGTCACGAACGGGGCGGCCCCGGCGATGGAGCGGTCGACGTGCGACTCGGCGGCGAAGTGGACGATCACGTCGTGCTCGGCGACGACGGCGTCGACCAGCGGGCCGTCGCAGACGTCCCCCGTCACGACCCGCAGCCGGGGGTCGTCGTGGACGGGGCCGAGACCGCCCCGGGTGCCGGCGTAGGTGAACTTGTCGAGCACGGTGACCGTGTCGGGGTGCAGGAGCGGCTCGCCGCCGGTGAGCAGCCGCCGGACGTACGCCGAGCCGATGAACCCGGCTCCGCCGGTGACGAGGATCTTCACGGCTGCCAAGGTACCGGCCCGCCGGCGACGCGGGGCCGGGTCCGCCGGCCGCTCGTCCGGTGGGTGGCCGCCCGCGCGGGAAGGCCACCGGATCGAGCGCTGCCCAATCCGGGCTTCGGGCGGCTAATGTCACACCATGGAGCGGCGAATCTTCGGCCTCGAGACCGAGTACGGCGTCACCTGCACCTACCGCGGACAGCGGCGGCTCTCGCCGGACGAGGTGGCTCGCTATCTCTTCCGCCGGGTCGTGTCCTGGGGCCGGTCCAGCAACGTGTTCCTGCGCAACGGGGCCCGGCTCTACCTCGACGTCGGGTCCCACCCCGAGTACGCCACCCCGGAGTGCGACTCGGTGGTGGACCTGGTGGCCCACGACCGTGCCGGTGAGCGGATCCTCGAGGGGCTGCTCGTCGACGCGGAGAAGCGGCTGCACGACGAGGGCATCGCGGGTGAGATCTACCTGTTCAAGAACAACACCGACTCGGCCGGGAACTCGTACGGCTGCCACGAGAACTACCTGGTGTCCCGGCACGGCGAGTTCGGCCGGCTGGCCGACGTGCTGATCCCGTTCCTGGTCACCCGCCAGTTGATCTGCGGCGCGGGCAAGGTGCTGCAGACCCCGCGGGGCGCGGTCTACTGCCTCTCCCAGCGGGCCGAGCACATCTGGGAGGGGGTCTCCTCGGCGACGACGCGCAGCCGCCCCATCATCAACACCCGGGACGAGCCGCACGCCGACGCCGAACGCTACCGGCGGCTGCACGTGATCGTCGGCGACTCCAACATGAACGAGGTCACCACGCTGCTCAAGGTCGGCTCGGCCGACATCGTGCTGCGCATGATCGAGGCCGGGGTGGTGATGCGGGACCTGTCGCTGGAGAACCCGATCCGGGCGATCCGCGAGGTGTCCCACGACATCACCGGGCGGCGCAAGGTGCGCCTCGCCTCCGGCAAGGAGATCAGCGCGCTGGAGATCCAGCAGGAGTACCTGGCGCGGGCGACCGAGTTCGTCGAGCGGCGAGGCGGTGACCAGACCGCCAAGCGGGTGGTGGAGCTGTGGGGCCGGGTGCTGCGGGCGGTGGAGACCGGCGACCTGGACCCGGTGGCCCGGGAGGTCGACTGGGTGACGAAGCTGCGGCTGATCGAGCGCTACCAGCGCAAGCACGACCTGCCGCTGTCGCACCCGAGGGTGGCCCAGATGGACCTGGCCTACCACGACCTGCGCCGTGGCCGGGGCCTGTACGCGCTGATGGAGCGGCGCGGCGACGTGGATCGGGTGGCGACCGACCCGGAGATCTTCGAGGCGAAGGAGACGCCGCCGCAGACCACCCGGGCCCGACTGCGCGGTGAGTTCATCCGGCACGCGCAGGAGAAGCGGCGGGACTTCACCGTCGACTGGGTGCACCTGAAGCTCAACGACCAGGCGCAGCGCACCGTGCTCTGCAAGGACCCGTTCCGGGCGTACGACGAGCGGGTCGAGCGGCTGATCGCGAGCATGTGAGCACCGTGGTGGGCCCGGGCGGCGGTGGCGCGTTGCCGGCCCGGGCCGCCCGGTAGGCTGGCCGGGCCATGACGACATCCCCGGGCCCGCAGTCGGGCCAAGAGCCCACCGAGAGTGGCCGGCAGCGCCAGAACTGGGTGGAACGCCGCCGGTCGAAGATCCGCGCCGAGATCGAACGGAACCGGCGCGGTGAGTACACCGTTCCGACGTGGGTGCTCGCGCTCGCGCTGGTGCTGATCGTCGGCGGCTGGCTCGCCCTGATCTTCCTCGTCTGAGCCGCACCTCGCCCCCGTCGCTTCCCGCGCCCGCGTCGGGCGTCCCGCCCTGGTGACCCCTGCGGGCCAGCGGTTGGCCCGCCCGGGTCGCGAGGTCGGGTAGTTCCCGTCGTCGCCGCGGCACGGCCAGCGTCCGCGCGCCCGGCGACGCGACGAGCGGGAGGCGATCATGAACGACATGAGGGTGCCGCAGCCGGAGCGGGGCGGCGAGGGCTGGCGCGATCCCGGGCCACGGGACGTGACGCGGGACCGGGAGAACCCCGACCTGCTCGTCCCACCCGTCACGGACGCGGGAACCGTACCGAACCTGCGGTTCTCCTTCGCGGACGCGCACACCCGGATCGAGCGGGGCGGCTGGACCCGCGAGATCACCCAGCGGGAGCTGCCGATCGCCACGGAGCTCAGCGGCGTGGACATGGCGCTGGAGCCGGGGGCGTACCGGGAGCTGCACTGGCACAAGCAGTCCGAGTGGGCGTACGTGCTGAGCGGGAGCTGCCGGATCAGCGCGGTCGACCAGGAGGGACGCAACTTCGTCGACGACGTGCGGGCCGGGGACCTGTGGTTCTTCCCGAAGGGCGTGCCGCACCACATCCAGGCCCTCGACGAGGGGGTGGAGTTCCTGCTCGTCTTCGACGACGGCGCGTTCTCCGAGAACGGCACCTTCCTGATCAGCGACTGGTTCGCGCACACCCCGCGTGAGGTGTTGGCGAAGAACTTCGGCTGGGCCCCGGAGCTGCTGGACCGACTGCCCGAACGCGAGAAGTACATCTTCGCCGGCCAGGTCCCGCCACCGCTGGACCAGGACCGGGTGATCAGTCCGACCGGGGACGTGCCGAGCACCTTCAGCCACCGGATGCGCGCCCAGCAACCGCAGCGCTTCCCCGGCGGCACGGTCCGCGTCGCCGACGTCTCCACCTTCGCCGCGGCCACCACCATCTGCGCCGCCCTCGTGGAGGTGGAGCCGGGTGGCCTGCGCGAGATGCACTGGCACCCCAACGACGACGAGTGGCAGTACTACATCTCCGGGCGGGGCCGGATGGGGGTCTTCGCGAGCACCGGTGTGGCGCGGACCTTCGACTACCGGGCCGGCGACGTCGGGTACGTGCCCTTCGCGTACGGCCACTACATCGAGAACCTCGGGTCGGAGCCACTGGTCTACCTGGAGATGTTCCGCAAACCCCGGTTCGCCGACATCTCGCTGACCCAGTGGATGGCGAACACCCCGGCCGAGGTGGTGGCGGACACCCTGAACCTGCCCCGGGAGGTGATCGCCGGGCTGCCCCGGGAGAAGCGGCCCGTGGTCCGCTGACCGACCCGGCGTCGCCGCCCCCGCCAGCCCCGGCGACGGGTGCGGTCAGCCCAGCAGGGTGGCGGCGTGGCGGCCGGCGGCCGCGGCGGCGAGGAAGTAGGCGTGGTCGGCGTCCAGGCCCCGCCCCATCGTGGAGAGCGGCACCGGGGTGGCCCGCAGCGCGGCGTCGAGGCCGTCGGTGCGTACCCGGACGATCCGGTGCCGCGCGGCGAGCGGCGCCAGCGCGGCCTCGACGTCGGCGGCGAGCGCCGGGTCCAGACCGTCGGGCACCACCAGCTCGGCCGGGGCCAGCGCCACCCGGCCGTACGCGGTGAGGCTGTGGTGGGACACGCCGCGATGGCGCGGACGGGCGTCGGCGTCGGAGATGCGCAGCGAACCGACGGGGCGCCCGCTTAACGTGGCGATCGCGTTGACCGCCTCGCCGACGGCCACCCCGGAGAAGCCCCAGCGGGTGCCGGTGCCGAGGTTGCCGGGACCCTGGGAGACGACCGCCACGTCGGCGTCGAGCACGTGGCGGGCGGCGAGCAGCCCGCTGTGCAGCGTGCTCGCCTCCAGGTCGCCGCCGAACGCCTGCCCGACGGTGATCGTGCCGACCAACTCGTCGCGCAGCCCGGCGAGGGTGCGGGAGAACCACGCCGCGAGGGCCCCGCCGTCGGTGAGCACGTACGCGATCCGGGCGTGCGGCGCGTCGGCGCGGACGCCGGCGAGGATCGCCGGCAGCGCCGAGTGCAGGTCGGCCGTGACCACCGGCATGCCGCCCAGTTCCTCGGCGGTCTCCAGGACCGCCCGGTGTGGTGAGGCCTCCTCGTCCACGCCGAGCAGGATCGGCTGCAGCGGGGTGTAGCGGGCCTTCACCAGATGGCCGGCGTCGCGGTTGTCGACGGCCTGCGGCGGGTCCGGCGGCAACCGGTCCGGCAGCGCCACCACGAGGGCGTAGCCGCCGGTGCCGAGGCCCATCAGCAGCGCGCCGGCGTTGAGCAGCACCCGATCGCCCGGCTCGGGCCGGCCGACCAGGTGGGGGTAGGCCAGCGCTCGCATGGGCGAACCGTCGGGGAGCGTCACGTCCAGCTCCACCGCCCCGGCCCACTGCCGCCGCAGCGCCGTCACCGTCCCGGACCGCCATCGCACCATGACGGGCACGCTAGCGTCCGCGTGCGGGCCTGCCCGGCACCGGGTCCACGTCACGGCCGTCCGCGCCGTCGCGCGGCGCGTCGGGCCCGGTCAGCGCAGGCCGGGGTCGACCGGCCCGTCCGTGATCGGCGGGTCCGGCTTCCCGGCCACCCGGGCGCCGCCGCCGGGCATCGATCGGGTCGGGTCGAGGAAGAGGTACCGGACCTCCGGGTAGCGCTCCCGCAGCCGCCGCTCCGCCTCGTCGGCGGTGGCCTCGATGTCCGCGCCGGTGGCCTCGTCCCGGAAGTCCACCTTGGCGGCGACCAGGATGTCCTCCGGGCCGAGCTGCATGGTGAAGAGCGTGCCGACCCGGGTCACCTCGGGAAGCCCGGCCAGGGACCGCTCGATCTCGTGCTGCAGGCGTACCGGCACCGCCCGGCCGACCAGCAGCGACAGGTTGCTGTAGGCCAGCGTGGCGGCGACCGCCAGCAACAGCAGGCCGATCAGCACCGAGGCGATCCCGTCCCACAGCTCGTCGCCGGTGAGTTCGGAGAGCGCCACGCCGCACCCGGCCAGGAGCAGGCCGATGAGCGCGGCGCTGTCCTCGAGGACGACCGCCTTGACCGTGGTGTCGGCGGTCAGGCGCAGGAAGCGGCGCGGCGTCGTGCCCCACCGTCGCGACTCCCGGCGCACCTGCCGCACCGCCCGGCCCAGCGAGATCGCCTCGATGACGAAGGAGACCGCGAGCACGACGTACGAGACGAGGAAGTCGCCGCTGTGCTCGTGCACGAGGATCGTGGTGATCCCGTGCGTGATCGCGAAGCCGGCGCCGGCGACGAAGGTGAACAGGGCCGCGAAGAAGGCCCAGATGTAGCTCTCCTTGCCGTAGCCGAAGGGGTGGCGGGCGTCCGCCGGGCGGGCCCCCCGGCGCAGGGCCATGAACAGCAGCAGCTCGGTGGTGGTGTCGGCGACCGAGTGGGCGGCTTCGGAGAGCATCGCGGCGGAGCCGGAGATCAGACCCGCGACCAGCTTCGCGGCCGCGATGGCGAGGTTCGCCGCACCGGCGACGATCACGGTGCCGACGCTCTCGGTCTTGACCTCCGGTTGTGCCATGGCAAAACACTATGGCTCCCGCCGCCCGCGCGCCCGGCGGGCGTCGTACCTGGGTCGGGGCATCCGGCCCACGCCGCGCCCGCGTGGGTGCACGCCCGCCTCGGGTCGGCTGCTAGCGTCTATGCGTGTCCCGTACTCGTACCGAACGCCTGGTCAACCTGGTGATCTGTCTGCTCTCCACGCGCCGGTTCCTGACCGCCGCGCAGATCGCCGCGACCGTGCCCGGCTACGAACACGATCCGGACGACGCCCGTGACCACGAGGCGTTCCAGCGCAAGTTCGAGCGGGACAAGGCCGAGCTGCGTGAGCTGGGCGTCCCGCTGGAGACCGGCACCGCGAGCGTCTTCGACTCCGAGCCGGGCTACCGCATCGCCCGCCGTGAGTACGCTCTGCCCGACATCCCCCTCGAACCCGACGAGGCGGCCGCCGTGGGGATCGCCGCGCGGCTCTGGCAGCACGCCGGGCTGGCCGCCGCGGCCTCCTCCGGGCTGGCGAAGCTGCGTGCCGCCGGGGTGGACGTCGATCCGCAGGCCACCCTCGGCCTGGAGCCGATGGTCACCGTGGACCCGGCGTTCGCCCCGCTGACCGCCGCCGCGCGGGACCGCCGGGAGGTCGGCTTCGACTACCGGGTGCCCGATCAGGACGCGCCGACCCGGCGCCGGCTCCAGCCGTGGGGGGTGGTCTGCTGGCGCGGCCGCTGGTACGTCGTCGGCCACGACCTCGACCGGGAGGCGACCCGCTGCTTCCGGCTCTCCCGCGTCGTCGGCGGGGTGCGGGTCACCGGCGGGCCGGGCGCGTACGAGCCGCCGGCGGGGGTCGACCTGATCAGCCATGTGGCGCGCTGGTCCGGGCCGGTGGAGCGGACCGGGCGGGCCACGGTCCTCGCCGCGCCGGGCCGGGCCGCCGGGCTGCGCCGCTGGGCGGTGGAGACCGTCCCCGGGCCGGACGGGGACCGGCTGGTCCTGCCGTACGCCGACGCGGAGTCGCTCGCCGGTCACCTCGTCGGCTACGGCCCGGACGTGCGCGTGCTCGACCCGCCCGAGGTGCGCGAAGCCGTGATCCAGCGGCTGAAGGAGATCGCGTCCCGGCACGACGACCTGGCGACCGCCGGAGGCAGCAGATGACCCGTCCCACCGCCAAGGGCGGCTCCCGCGCCTCCGCCGACCGGTTGGCCCGCCTGCTCAACCTGGTGCCCTACCTGCTGGCCCGTCCCGGCATCGAGATCGCCGAGGCGGCCGGCGACCTGGGCGTCACCGAGCGGCAGCTGCGCGAGGACCTGGAGCTGCTCTGGGTCTGCGGGCTGCCCGGATACGGCCCGGGTGACCTGATCGACATGGCCTTCGACGGTGACCGGGTGACCATCACCTACGACGCCGGCATCGACCGGCCGCTGCGCCTCACCCCCGACGAGGCGCTCGCGCTGGTGGTGGCGCTGCGGATGCTCGCCGAGACCCCGGGGGTGGCCAACCGGGAGGCGGTGGAGCGTGCCCTCGCCAAGATCGAGAGCGCGGCCGGTGACCTGGTCGCCGCTCCGGTGGAGGTGCGGCTGCCGGCGGACATCGGGCGGGTGGAGACGCTGCGGGCGGCCGTCGAGGGCGGCCGGGCGTTGCGGATCACCTACTACACGGCGGCCCGGGACGAGACCACCGAGCGGGTCATCGACCCGCTGCGCATGCTGATGGTCGGCGGTCGGGCGTACGTGGAGGCGTGGTGCCGCCGGGTTGAGGCGGTCCGGTTGTTCCGGGCTGACCGGATCGACGCGGTCACCGAGCTGGACGAGCCGGCGGTGGTGCCGCCGCAGGCCCGCCCGCACGATCTCAGCGACGGGGCGTTCCGCCCCTCTCCGGATCTTCCGCTGATCACGCTGCGGGTCGGTCGGGGTGAGCGATGGATCACCGAGTACTACCCGTGCGAGGAGGTCCGGGCCGGGGACGCCGACCACTGGCTGGTGTCGCTGCGCGTCACCGACCTGGGGTGGGCGCGCCGGTTCGTCCTCGGCCTCGGCCCGGACGTGACAGTGGTGGCGCCGGCGGAGCTGGCCGAGCAGGTGCGGGCCTCGGCGAGCGCCGCGCTCGACGCGTACGCCCGACCGGCGCCGGACGCCCGACGTGCCCCGGCCGCCGCCGACCCGGCGGTCGCCGCGGGCTCCCGGTAGGCTGACCGCCGTGCTGTGGTGGATCGTGCTCGCGGTGGTGCTGGCCGCCCTCGTCCTGCTCGCGGTGGCCGTGCGGGGCGTGCTGGCCCGCCTGCCCGGGCTGCGCCGGGCGGCGCTGGCGTTGCAGCGGCGGCAGGACGAGGCGCTCGAGCTCGCCGGAGCCGCGCGGACGCTCCAGGAGCGGTCCGAGACGCTGCAGCGGCAGCTCACGGTCACCCAGCGCCGGATCGAGCTGATCAGGGCGAAGCGGCACGGTTGAGCCGGCTCGCCGGTCAGCACGCCTCAGGGATCACGGCGCGGCGTCCGCGACGGATCGCTCACCGGCTGTTGACGGGACGTCCCGGGTTGGTCAAGACTTCACCCGCCGGGACGAACCACCCCCGCCCCGGCGGGTGGCAACGGGCCGATACGCACGTACGATGGCTGCGTTACCCCCCTGCTGTCTCACAAGCGACTGGAGCTTCCCATGGGTGCCCTCAAGCCGTGGCACATCGCCGTACTCGTGGTCGTGCTGATCCTGCTCTTCGGCGCGAAGCGGCTCCCCGACGCGGCCCGCTCGCTCGGCCGTTCGCTGCGGATCATCAAGGCCGAGACCAAGAGCCTGCACGACGACGACCGCGACCTGGCCGAGAAGGCCGACGCGCAGTCCGGCTACCAGCCGCTGCCGCCGCAGGCCGCGCAGCCGCAGCAGGCGCCGTACCAGGCTTCGCCGCAGCAGCCGGTCGTCGACCCGGTGCAGCGCGTCCGCGAAAACTGATCGAGGGACCCGAAGACCGTGGCGGCCTTCGCGTTGCGCAAGCGCGGCCCGAGCAACTTTGAGCGGGCCTCCGACGGCTCGATGACCCTCATCGAGCACGTCCGGGAACTACGTAACCGGCTCTTCCGCGCCTCGCTGGCGATCGTGGCCGGCCTGATCGTCGGGTTCTTCCTGGCCCAACCGGCGTTCAACCTGCTCAAGGAGCCGTACTGCAGCCTGCCGCAGGCGACCGACGCCTTCGGCAACTGCCAGAACTTCCTGCAGTTGTCGCCCGCCGACGGGTTCATCCTGAAGCTGAAGCTGGCGCTCTGGATCGGCCTGATCGTCGGGGCGCCGGTCTGGCTCTACCAGCTCTGGGCGTTCATCGCGCCCGGCCTGCACCGGCACGAGCGCAAGTGGGCGTACGTCTTCGTCGCCATCGCGGCGCCGCTGTTCGCCGGTGGCGCGGTACTCGCGTACCTGGTGGTCGACAAGGGTCTCGCGTTCCTGCTGGAATCGGGCGTGACGGGCACCGACACCCAGCTGGAGGTCACCCGCTACATCTCGTTCGTCACGAACATGATCCTGCTGTTCGGCGTGGCGTTCGAGTTTCCGCTCATCCTGCTGATGCTCAACTTCACCGGGGTGGCGAGCGCCCGCCGGCTGCTGAGCTGGTGGCGGGTGGTCATCTTCATCTCGTTCGCGTTCGCGGCCGTCGCCACACCGGATCCGGGCCCGTTCGGGATGACACTGCTGGCGGCATCGCTCTCCCTGCTCTATTTCGTCGCGGTCGGCGTCGCGTTCGTCAACGACAAGCGGCGGGGACGGGGCAAGGAGATCTACGCGGGCATCGCCGACGACGAGGTGTCGCCGCTGGACGCGACCCCCGAGCCGGTCGAGGCGGGGCAGCGGGTCGAGGCGACCGGCCCGATCGACGCGCCGGAACCGATCAGCGCTCCCGCGCCGATCGAGCGCCGCTACGACGACATGACCTGACCCACCCCGCTGCCGGCACCGGCAGCGGACACCGACGAGGAAGACCGAAACTTGACGAACGCCGCCCGGGTCGGGCGGCGTTCGCCGTACCGGTAGGTTGCTCGCCATGACCGCGGCCGATCACCCCTCCGTCGATCCCCAAGGTCCGGTCGCGGTGCTGGCGAACCCGCAGGCCGGCCGGGGCCGCCACCGCAGCCTGCTCGCGCCGTTGATCTCCCGGCTGGCCGGCGCCGGCCGGGAGGTGCGGCTCCTGGAGGCGCACAGCGCCGAGCAGGCCGAGACGGTCTGCCGCACCGCGGTCGCCGGGGGAGTGGCCGCGCTGGTGGCCGTGGGTGGCGACGGCACCGTGCACCGGGCGGTGCAGGCCGTGGCCGGAACCTCGATCCCGTTCGGGCCGGTCCCGGCGGGCACCGGTAACGACTTCGCCACCGACACCGGCTTCCCGCCCGACCCGCTCGGCGCCGCCGAGGTGATCGCCGGGGCGCTGCGCGCCGGTCGTGCCCGCCCCGTCGACCTGGCCCGCCTGACCGGCCCCACCGGGCCGCCACGCTGGTACGGGGCGGTCCTCGCCGCCGGCTTCGACGCGATCGTCAACGAGCGGGCCAACCGGATGCGGTGGCCGCGCGGCCCCCGCCGGTACGACCTCGCGATCATGGTCGAGCTGGCCCGGCTCCGTCCGCGCCGCTACAAGCTGCGCCTCGACGGTGAGCCGTACGAGCTCGACGCGGTGCTGGTGGCCGTGGGCAACTGCCCCAGCTACGGGGGCGGGATGCGGATCTGCCCCGACGCCGACCCGACCGACGGCCTGCTCGACGTGGTCGTCGGCGGGCGGCTCGACCGGCGCACCCTGATCCGCGTCAAGCCGAGCATCTACCAGGGCACCCACCTGCGGCACCCGCTGGTGAGCAGCTACCGCGTACGCACCGTGGAGCTGGTCGCGGAGGGCATCACGACGTACGCCGACGGCGAGCGGTCGCTGGACCTACCGGTGACCGTCACCGCCGTGCCGGGCGCGCTGCGGTTGCTGCGTTGACCCGCACCGCACCGACGCTCGCCGCGATGACCAGGGCGATCGCCACCACCTCCAGCACGCTCAGCCGCTGCCCGAGCACCAGGTAACCGGCGAGCGCGGCGACGGCCGGGCCGAGGCTCATGAGCACCGCGAACGTGGCGGTGGGCAGCCGCCGCAGCGCGAGCAGTTCGAGGGTGTACGGCAGCCCCGAGGCGAGCACGGCGAGCGCGACCCCCAGCGCCAGCACCGACGGGTCCAGCAGCACCCGGCCGGTGGTCGCCAACCCCGCCGGCAGGGTCAGCACGGCGGCGACGGCGAGCGCCACGGCCAGCCCGTCGGCGCCCCGGAAACGGGCCCCCACCCGGGCGCTGAGCACGATGTACGCCGCCCAGGTCGCCCCCGCGACCAGGGCGAGGGCGGCGCCGAGCGGGTCGAGCCGGTCGAAGCCGCCCCGGCCGAGCAGGACCACCCCGGCCAAACCCACCCCCGCGC
>NZ_SMKG01000048.1 GCF_004348525.1 Micromonospora sp. 15K316
GTACGGCTGAAGGTGCGCCCGCACCGCCACCGGACCCACCCCCGGACCGCCGCCGCCGTGCGGGATGCAGAACGTCTTGTGCAGGTTCAGGTGCGACACGTCCGCCCCGAACTTCCCCGGCTTCGCGAACCCGACCAGCGCGTTGAGGTTCGCGCCGTCGACGTACACCTGCCCACCCGCGTCGTGCACCTTCGCGCAGAGCTGCGCGATGCCCGTCTCGTACACCCCGTGCGTCGACGGGTACGTCACCATGATCGCGGCGAGCGTCTCCCGATGCTTGTCGATCTTCGCATCGAGGTCGACCAGGTCGACGTTGCCGTTCTCGTCGCAGGCCACCACGACCACCCGCATCCCGGCCATCACCGCGCTGGCCGCGTTGGTGCCGTGCGCCGACGACGGGATCAGGCACACGTCCCGGTGCCCCTCCCCCCGGGCCCGGTGGTACGCGCGGATCGCCAGCAGCCCCGCCAGCTCACCCTGCGAGCCGGCGTTGGGCTGCACGCTGACCGCGTCGTAGCCGGTCACCTCGGCCAGCCACCCCTCCAGCTGACTGATCATCTCCCGGTAGCCGGTGGTCTGCTCGGCCGGCGCGAACGGGTGGATGTGCGCGAACTCCGCCCAGCTGACCGGCTCCATCTCGGTGGTCGCGTTGAGCTTCATCGTGCACGAGCCCAGCGGGATCATGCCCCGGTCGAGGGCGTAGTCGAAGTCGGCCAGCCGGCGCAGGTAGCGCAGCATCGCCGTCTCCGAGTGGTGGCTGTGGAACACCGGGTGGGTCAGGAACTCCGACGAGCGGCGCAGCGCGACCGGCAACGCGGCGTCGACGTCCCCGTCGACCCCGGCGGCCCCGAACGCCGCCCACACCGCCGCCAGGTGCGCCCCGGTGGTCGTCTCGTCGCAGGAGACACCGACCCGGTCGGCGTCGACCAGCCGCAGGTTCACCCCGCGCTCGGCTGCCGCGGCGACGACCCCGGCGGCGCGCCCCGGAACGGTCGCGGTGACCGTGTCGAAGAACGCGACGTCCGCGACCTCCACCCCGCCGGCGCGCAGGCCGGCCGCGAGCCGCGCCGCCATCTCGTGGGTACGCCGGGCGATGGCCCGCAGCCCGTCCGGGCCGTGGTACACCGCGTACATGCCGGCCATCACGGCGAGCAGCACCTGCGCGGTGCAGATGTTGCTGGTCGCCTTCTCCCGCCGGATGTGCTGCTCACGGGTCTGCAACGCCAGCCGGTACGCCCGGTTGCCGTCCAAGTCCTTCGACACGCCGACCAGCCGGCCCGGCAGCATCCGCTCCAGCCCCGAGCGCACCGCCAGGTAGCCGGCGTGCGGGCCACCGAAGCCCATCGGCACACCGAAGCGCTGCGTGGTGCCGGCGGCGATGTCCGCGCCGATCTCTCCCGGCGCGCGCAGCAGCGTCAACGCCAGCAGGTCCGCGGCCACGGTCACCAGCGCCCCGGCGGCGTGCGCCGCGTCGACCAGGCCCGCGTGGTCCCGCACCGCCCCGGACGCCCCCGGGTACTGCAGGTGCAGGCCGAACATCTCCTCCGGCAGCTCCTCGGTGTCCAGGTCCAGCACCCGCACCTCGATGCCGAGCGGCTCCGCCCGGCTGCCGATCACCGCGATGGTCTGCGGCAGCGCGTCGGCGTCGACCACGTACACGTTGCTCTTGCTCTTCGACGCGCGGCGCGCCAGGGTCATCGCCTCGGCCGCGGCGGTGCCCTCGTCGAGCATCGACGCGTTGCCGGTGGCCAGCCCGGTCAGGTCGGTGACCATGGTCTGGAAGTTCAGCAGCGCCTCCAGCCGGCCCTGGCTGATCTCCGGCTGGTACGGCGTGTACGCGGTGTACCAGGCCGGGTCCTCCAACACGTTACGGCGGATCACACCCGGGGTGTGCGTACCGTGGTAACCCAACCCGATCATCGAGACGGCGACGGTGTTGCGGTCGGCGAGGGCACGCAGCTCGGCGAGCGCCTCCGCCTCGGTCGCCGGGTCCGGCAGGTCCAGGGTGCCGTGCCAGCGGATCACCTCGGGGATCGCCGCGTCCATCAGCTCGTCGATCGAGCTGTAGCCGACGGTCTCCAACATGCGGCGCTCGTCGTCCGGGCCGGGGCCAATGTGACGGGTGGCGAACTCTGCGGTCATGGGCTGCGCTCCCGGGGGGCGAGGTCGAACAGGTCGGCCTCCCCCTCTGTCGCGCCCGGTGCAGCGCTCCACAGTGCCTGCCCACGAGGTCCTTTTGCCTGAGAGGTTCCGGGGAGGATTTGCCCCTTCGGCGCCGCCCGGGTACAGCTGGGCGGTCTCTCCCCCGTGGGTGTTGCCGGCATGGTCAACGCTACCAGCGCGCGGGTTTCCCCCGGATTTCGTACCCCCGTCACGTGATCTTGCCCGGTGGGTCCGGCGCCGCCTCCGGGGCCGCGCGGTGCGCGAACGGTCTCAGCCGGCGGCCACCGGGGTGACCGGCGTCACCGCCGCCCCGGTGGTCCGGTCGGCCAGCGCGGGCAGCACCCGGCCCAGCGGCGCGTCCACCGTCAACGAGGCGTACGGATCCCCGCGGGTCTCCCCCTGGTTGACGATCACCACGGGGATGCCGAGCTTCGCCGCCCGCAGCACGAACCGCCGCCCCGACATCACCGTCAGCGACGAACCCAGCACCAGCAGCAGCCGGGCCTGCTCCACCAGCGCGAAGCAGTGCGCCACCCGCGGCGCGGGCACCGTCTCCCCGAAGAACACCACGTCCGGCTTCAGCGTCCCCGTGCCGCAGAACGTGCAGTCCACCACGTGGAACCCGGCCACCTGCGCGTCGTCGAGCTCCACGTCACCGTCGGGGTTCACCGCGCCGGCCCGCGCCGCGAAGTCCGGGTTCGCCTCCCGCAGCCGCCGGTCCAGCTCCTCCCGGGAGACCCGGTTGCCGCAGTCCAGGCAGACCACCACGTCCAGACGCCCGTGCAACTCCACCACCGCGGGGCTGCCCGCCGCCGTGTGCAACCCGTCGACGTTCTGCGTGATCACCGCGTCGACCAGGCCGGCGTGCTGCAACCGGGCCACCGCCCGGTGCCCGTCGTTCGGCCACGCCCGGGCCATCAGCCGCCACCCCACATGGCTGCGCGCCCAGTAGCGGCGGCGCGCCACCGGATCCCCGGTGAACGTCTGGTAGGTCATCGGGGTGTGCCGGCGGGCCACCCCGCTGGGCCCCCGGTAGTCCGGGATCCCCGACTCGGTCGACAGGCCCGCCCCGCTCAGCACCACGACACCGCCGCCGCTGACCCGCTCGACCAGCGCGTCGATCATCTCCGTCACGTGTCCATGCTGCCTCAGCGTCCGCCGCCGCGCCCACCGACGATAGGTTGGTCGACATGCGCGTCGTCATCGCCGGAGGACACGGGAAGATCGCCCAACTGCTGGAGCGGGAACTCGCCGGACACGGCGACCACGCCGCCGGCCTGATCCGCGACCCCGCCCAATCCGTGGCGCTGGCCGCGGCCGGCGCCCAGCCGATCATCTGCGACCTGGAACACGCGGACGTCACCGAGGTCGCCGGGCACCTCGCCGGCGCCGACGCGGTGGTGTTCGCCGCCGGGGCCGGGCCCGGCAGCGGCGCCGCCCGCAAGGACACCGTCGACCGGGCCGCCGCCGTGCTGCTCGCCGACGCCGCGCAACACGCCGGTGTCCGCCGCTACCTGCTCGTCTCCTCGATGGGCGTGGAGCGTGAGCCGCGGCCCGGCACCGACGAGGTCTTCGCCGCCTACCTGCGGGCCAAGAAGGCCGCCGAGGACGACCTCACCGCCCGCGACCTGGACTGGACGGTGCTGCGACCCGGGCGGCTCACCGACGGGCAGCCCACCGGACGGGTCACCCTGGCCCGGCGGGTGCCGTCCGGCGAGATCACCCGCGCCGACGTCGCAAGCGTCCTGGTCGCGATGCTGCACGCCCCGGCCACCGCCGGGGCGATCCTGGAACTCGTCGGCGGCGACACCCCGATCGCCGACGCCGTCACCGCGCGCTGACCGCCGGCCGCGCCGCTCAGCGCTGGTGGTGGCGCGGCAACGCGGTCTGCTGCGCGCCCGCGGCCACGGCCTGCCCGACCAGCCGGTCGACCGTACGCGCCAACTGCTCACTGCCGTCGTCGAGGTGCCGCGCCGCCGCCTGCATGTGCGAGATCATCATCTCGCCGAAGATCCGCAGGGCCTCCCGGGTGGCCACCGAGTCGTCGAAGCTCGGCCCGGCGGCGCTGCGGTACTCGTGCACCGCCCGCTCCGCCTCCTGCTTCGCCTCCTCCACCGCGGCCTGCATGTAGCTCTCGTACTGGGTACGGGCGTACTCGGCGACCCGGCGCGCGTAGTCGTGCGCCTGCGCGATGATCTGCTCCGCCTCCCGCTGCGCCGCCGAGAGGAGGTTCACCTCCTTCGCCGCCGGCACCGGGGCCGCGGTGTTCTTGCTCGGGATCACCCCGTGCCGGTGCAGCTCCACCCGGTCGTTGAGCCGCTCGTTCTCCGCCCGGAGGTTCGCGATCTGCGCCGACAGCAGGTCGAGCTCGTCGGCGACCTGCATCCGGAACCGGTCCACGTCGGTGTTGTCGTAGCCCCGGCGGGTGAACGACGCCGAGGAGAACTCCCAGCGGCGCACCCGGTCGGCCGTCATCCGCACCTGGACACCGCCGGACACCTGCTGCATCCCGTCGTACCTGCTGATCGGGGTCGCGCTCACCGCACTGACCTTTCGTTCGCGGCCACGGCCGGCACGAGTGCACTGCTCGCGCTCACCGGGCACCTCCGGGGTTGTCAGGTGCGGACGCGTCGAGCGCCGTCCGCCACGCCGGCCCGTACCAGTGCTTGCCGAGCCCCTCGTGATGCAGCTGCCCCACGTGGTAGCCGGCCCGGGTCAACGTCTGCACCGAATGGCCGACCATCTCGTCCGAACCGCACACGTACACGTGCCGGGACCGCCAGTCGCCGTCGGCCAGCGCCCGGTCGGCCGCGTGTACGAACTCACCCGGCCGCTGCGGGTCCGCGCCGACCACGTACGTCACCGTCAACCACGGGAACGAGGCGGCCAGCTTCTCGATCGCGTCGGTGTCGTAGAACTCCAGCCGCGACCGGGCCCCCACGTACAGGTCGACCCGGCGGCCGCCGCCCTCCGCGGCGACCTGCTCGACCATCGCCTTCACCGGCGCCCAGCCGGTGCCGCCGGCCAGCAGCAGCAGGTCGCTCGACCCGGCCGACCGCAACGTCAGCCGATCCCCCACGGGCGAGGCGAGGTGGAGTTGATCACCCACGGCTGACCCGTACACCAGCCGGGACGAGACCACACCGCCTGGCGCGGCCCGTACGTGCAGCTCCAACGTGCCGTCCTGCCGGGGCGCGTTCGCCGGCGAGTAGTACCGCCACGACCGCACCGCCGGGTGCGACACCCCGATCGACTGCCCGGGCGTGAACGGCAGCAGGTACTGCGGACGCAACGTCAGCACCGCCACGTCGAACGCCCGCCGCTCGTGGGCCACGATCTCGGCCACCCACCACGGCGGGGCCACCGCCTCGGCCGCCTGCGCGGCGTCGATCATCACCTGCGACACCAGCCCGTACGCGCCCGCCCAGTCCTGGGCCAGCTCGTCGGTCCACTGCTCGCCCAGGAAATGCTGCAAGGTGGCCAGCAGCGCCTCACCGACGGCCGGGTAGTGCTCGGGGCGTACCGCGAACTTCCGGTGGTCGGCGCCGAGATCCTGCAGGAACCCGACGAGCCGGTCCACCTGGTCCACGTTGGTCACGATGTGCGCCAACGCGGTCACCAGCCGATCCCGCTGACCGGCCATGTTCGTCGGGAACATCTGCCGGGTCTCGGGATGGCCCAGGAACAACGCCGAGTAGAAGTAGAGCGGCACCTGGTCGCCGTGCGCGGCGACCAGGGACCAGCTCTGCTTGAGCCGTGCGACGTCCACGTTCAGGCGCCCGGACGGTTCCCGGTGGCCACCACCTGGTCCTGCACGTCGGCCAGCACCGTGTGCACGTGCGCCAACACGTCCGCCGGTACCCCGAGCTGCGTCAGCGTCTCGGTCAGGTGCGCGCCGACCTTCGCGTAGTGCGCGACCGGGATGTCCAACGGCTGGTGCGCCTCGGCCAGCTCGCGACCGGTGTACTCGTTCGGGCCGCCGAGCACCACGGTCAGCATGAGCGCCAGGTGCCGGCGCTGCCCGGCCATGTCCACGGAGGTGAAGTAGCCGGCCAGATCCGGGTCGGCGAGCACCCGGTCGTAGAACAGCTCGACTGCCGCCTTCACCGAGCTGGCACCGCCGATCCGCTCGTAGTGCGAGACGGGGGTGGTCTCTGACGTAACCGTCACGGTCTTTCCTTCCGAAGTGGAGGGGTGGCGCGAGGGGCAACGGTCCGCCGGGGCGGCAAGCGCCGCCCTCTGGACGACACCCGCACCCGGGCCAACCGCGTCAGGGACCATAGCGCGTCACGCCGCCCCGGTCATGGCCCCCCTATCAAATTCCTGACACTGTCCACCACGAGCAGTGACAAAAACCGGGAGCACATGATCAACTACGGGCCACCGTAGACACACCCTCCGTCACCAGCGGGCGACGGCCGTCCACAACAGAACCCGCCGACAAACCGGCCCCCACAGCCGCTTTACCCCCACTGACCACCGCTGACGACCGCCACCCGATCGCCTGACCAGGATCATCCATCCCGGCACCGCAGGCTCAACCGGCCGTCCGACCAACCCCACCAAACGGCCGACCACCCGACCCCCACCACACCGATCTACACGGAGAGTCACCACGAAAATTGCAACAACCACCGGCGCGTCGCACACACCGAACGTCACACCCACCCGCCAAGCCCCGGCGCGCACGAAAAAGGCGGGTGCGTCACCCGACGCACCCGCCACGCACCACGGCGGCAGAACCCGCTCAGCCCGCCCTACGACGCGCCCGCCGAGCCGCCAACTCGTCACCCACCGAATCCGCCGCCACCACCGGCTCAGCGACCTCCGCCGCCGGCTCCGCCGGCAGATGCGACAGCGAACCCTGGATCTCCTTGAACGCACCACCGATCGCGATACCGAAGACCCCCTGGCCACCCTGCAACAGGTCGACCACCTCCTCCGGGGACCGGCACTCGTACACCGTCGTACCGTCCGAGATCAACGTGATCCCCGCCAGGTCCTCCACACCCCGCGACCGCAAAGCCTCGATCGCCTTACGGATGTTCTGCAACGACACCCCGGCATCCAACAGGCGCTTCACGACCTTCAACACCACCAGGTCGCGGAACGAGTACAACCGCTGCGTACCGGAGCCCGACGCGTCCCGCACACTCGGCACCACCAGACCCGTACGCGCCCAGTAGTCCAACTGCCGGTAACTGATACCCACCGCATGGCAGGCCGTCACACCCCGATAACCCACCGAACCGTCACCGTCCGTCGCCGACCCCGGCGGCGCCACACCCGGCTCGTCCAGTTCCGTACCCGGATCGGAATCCCGCGGCTCGTGCATCCGGACAACCTCCCCGCCCGTGCGGTGCCGCGTCGTTTCCGGGACGCGACCCCTCGACACGGAAACCCTATAGCGACAATCAGGGGTTACCGCGCAGAAAGCGCCGCGACACGCCGCGCAGCCGAATCGAAGATCACCACACGAAGCGTGACGTCACCCACCGTGACGCCACTCAGCCGGCGAACCACAGCAGCCCGCCCACCGCTCAGCCCGCGAAATCCTCCGGACGCACCTGCTCCAGGAACTCGCGGAACTTCTCCACCTCGTCCTCCTGCTCATCCGGGATCACGATCCCCGCCTCGCTGAGGACCTGCTCGGCACAACGAATGGGAGCCCCCACCCGCAACGCCAACGCGATGGAATCGCTCGGCCGGGCCGACACCCGCACCCCGTCCCCGATCAACAGATCAGCGAAGAACACGTTGTCCTTCAGCTCAGTGATCTCCACCGCACGCAACGGCGCCTCCAGCGCCGCCAACACATCCCGCAGAAGATCATGCGTCAACGGTCGAGCGGGCTTCACGCCCTGCTGCTCGTAAGCGATCGCCGTCGCCTCGACCGCGCCGATCCAAATCGGCAGATAGCGGTCCCCCTCGACTTCCCTGAGCAGGACGATCGGCTGGTTACTGGGCAGCTCCACCCGAACCCCGACCACGCTCAGCTCGCGCACCGCCGCCTCCGTGTCGTTGTCACCTACGCCGCACCGCGCCCTTCCCTGCACGGTACACGGACCGCGACACGGCCGTCCCACGCGCTACCCGCACCACGCCCGCGCCAGAAAGGGGTTACCCCAGCAAGCCTACGACACGCTTCCCGAGACAGATCTTTCCGCACACCGCCCCGGCGACCAGCGTCACCGGCCCAACGTCGAACGCAACCCGACCCGCACCAACGCCGCATGCAACTGCTGGGACAACGCCACCAACTCCCGCGCCGTCTCCGCCGCCCGCGCCCGCGCCGCCGGATCACTCTGCCGCACCAACGGCGCCACCAACTGCGCGAACAAACCGACCTCCCGGTCCGCCGCCGTCCGATAACCCCGCAGATGCCGCGGCTCCAAGCCGTACGCCGCCAGACCCGCCACCGCCCCGGCGATGATCAACGCGTCCCCGTCGTACCAACCCGGCGGATCCGACACCACCACACCGAGCCGCTCCAACTCCGCCAACGTCGACTCGTCCAACCCACTACGAGCCAGCAGATCCGACCGGCCGAGCCGCACCTCCGACGACTCGACCGGCTCGTCCGCCTCCCGACCCGGCACCTCACCACCCGGGCCGACCGCCACCAACGTCGGCCGCGACCGACCCGGCGCCGCACCGGTGGCATCCCACTCGGCCAGCTGCTCCCGGATCACCCGCAACGGCAGGTACTGATCCCGCTGCGCGGTCAACACAAACCGCAACCGCGCCACATCGTCCCAGCTGAACTTCCGGTAACCCGCCGCCGTACGCTGCGGCTCGACCAGCCCCTCAGCCTCGAGGAAGCGCAACTTCGAAATCGTGACGTCGGGGAAATCCACCCGCAACTGACCCAGCACCTCACCGATGCTCATCAGCGGCTGGGACCGGGCCGCCCCCGGTGACGTGGAGGCCGCAGGCTCGTTCACCCCCGGCCGGCCTCCTCCTCCGGACGCGGACCGGCGATGAACACCACCCGGAACTTCCCGATCTGCACCTCGTCACCATTGCTCAACGTGGCAGCCTCGACCCGCTCCCGGTTCACGTAGGTGCCGTTCAGGCTTCCCACGTCCCGAACCGTGAACGTCCCACCATCCCGGTGGAACTCCGCGTGCCGCCGCGACACCGTCACGTCGTCGAGGAAGATGTCACTGTCAGGGTGCCGGCCGCTGGTCGTCACATCATGATCCAGCAGGAACCGGGCCCCGGCGTTCGGACCACGACGGACCACCAGCAGCGCCATCCCCGGCGGCAACGAACCGGACATCCGGCTCGGCACCACATCGGTGTCCGGCCCCTCCAGCACTTCGTCGAGCGAACCGAGATTGAGCGTCGAAGTGACGTCGAGCGGGGGGAACTCGTCGTCTGGGCGCGTCATGGGACCACCTCACGGATCTGTTCGGTCGGCGTCGGGTAATGGCGGGTCTGGCCGCCGGGCAGTCGCACACCCGGCGGCTGGCTCCCCGTGCCCGGGAAGGCAATTCCGCAACGCTCAACTATTGGGTTCTCGGTCGACTGGGCGAGCCTAGCCAGCGCCGAAAAGCAGGGCAACCGGACGCGCGGACTCAACAAGCGCACCGGATCAAGCTCACTCAGCTCTCGGTCAACTCGCGGTACGCGCCCGCAGTCAGCAGCCCGTCCACCGCCGTCGGATCATCCGGCGTGATCTCCACCAACCAACCCGCACCATACGGGTCAGTGTTGATCACCTCCGGGGTGTCGCCGAGCGCCTCGTTGCGCGCGGCCACCGTACCGCTCACCGGGGAGTAGATCTCCGACACACTCTTCGTCGACTCGATCTCACCCAGCGACTCACCGGCCGCCACCACCGCCCCCGGATCGGGCAGCTGGACAAACACGATGTCACCCAGCGCGTCCTGCGCGAAGTGCGTGATGCCGACCCGGACCACTCCGGTGCCGTCACCCGCCACCCACTCGTGCTCGGCGGTGTATCGCAGATCCTCAGGAATCACAGACGCGTCCTTCATCCATCGCGCCACGAGCACTCACCCGCGGCGGCCACGCCCGGTCAGGAAACCGGACGGGCGTGTTCCAGCTTGATCGGCGC
The DNA here is from genome assembly GCF_004348525.1 of Micromonospora sp. 15K316. GTDB lineage: Bacteria > Actinomycetota > Actinomycetes > Mycobacteriales > Micromonosporaceae > Micromonospora. Next base: position 10,247 of record NZ_SMKG01000048.1, read on the forward strand.
GTGCAGCGCCGAAACCTCGGCAGCCTCACGATCCTCAACGATCACGTTACCGCCGTCACCCTGGACCGACGCGACCACCCCACCAGGAATGTTCAACGCCGTACGCATCGTCGCCGGATCACCGATCACCGTGATCGTGAACGGACCCGTCAACCGCCGCCCGTCCACCACCAACGAACCGCTCTCCCCGTCCAGGAAGTACGTCGACGCAATGATCCGAACCGACGCCCGATCCCCACCGGAGATCTGCATCGCCTCCCCACCCGCGCCCCGCAACTCCTGCACCGCGTCCAACACCCGCGTCGCGGAGATCGGCTTCGCCCCCGACTCGAAACGCACCGCCAGACCCGGCCCCGTCGCCGGCAACGTGCCCGCCAGGATCCCCAGCTCGTCCGCGCGCCGCGTCGCCTCGTCCAACGCGGCCTGCCGACCCTGCTCACCCGAGCGCAACTGACGCTGACTCTCCTCCAGCCCGGCGATGTCCTGCCGCAACCGGTTCTCCCGAGCGTCCAGATCCGACAGGATCCGCACCAGGTCCTCCTGACGGGTCGCACCCGCCGTCGGATCCGTCGACGTCGTCCGCAACTGCACCACCAGGGTGAACCCCAGCAACGCCAACAACGCGGCGATCATCACACTCGCCGTCGACAGCCGCGACCGCCCCGCAGCCGACGAAACCGCCGCACCGGCGCCCGACGACCCCGCCGCAGCGCCCTCAGCCGGCCGCACCTCGGCCTCGTCCCCCTCCGGCTCCTCCCGCGGAACCAGCGGACTCAACTCGTCCGGATCCGGCGCGTCCGGCCGGGGATCCGGCTCACCAGCCGGCCCCGCCGGACGCTCCGGATCAGCCGGCTTCGGCCAACCCGTACCCGTCTCGGTCTGCTCCTCGCTCATCGCTTAGAACCTACGCCCGGAACAGGTGCCGACGGATCGCCGCCACGTTCCCGAAAATTCGCACCCCGAGCACGACCACCACACCCGTGGACAACTGACCACCCACACCCAGCTGGTCACCCAGGTACACGATCAACGCCGCCACCAACACGTTCGAGATGAACGACACCACGAACTGCTTGTCGTCGAAGATCCGGTCGAGCTTCGCCCGCACCCCACCGAAGACCGCGTCCAACGCGGCCACCACCGCGATCGGCAGGTAGGGCTGCAACGCCGCAGGCACACTGGGGTCGAGCCACACCCCGAGAACCACACCGGCGAGCAACGCCAGCACCGCGATCATCGACCACCTCCGGAGGGGCTGGGAGACGTCCCTGAGCCGGTCGACCCGGGACTGGCGGACCGGTCACCCGACGGCGAGGCGCTCGGGCCGCCCGGTGGCTCCGCGTAGCGTAGCTGCGGCTCAGGAGCGGCCGGCAGAGTGAGGTCGTCGGCCTCGCGGACCCCGAACGACAGGCCCGTCTTCTCGGCCACCTCCCGCATCAACGCGGCGTTGCGGCTCTGCTCGAAGCGACGCTTCATCGACCCCGGCCCGATCGCCGACACCTCGTACGGCCCGGTCACCGGCCGGAAGTCCACCAGGATCGCCTCACCCGCCGAACGGATCGTCGACGTCGCCGTCAACCGCTGCCCGTTGATCGAGACGGCCTCCGCGCCCGCGCTCCACAAAGCGTTCGCCACCCCCTGCAGATCGCTGTAGAGCACCCGCGGCGGACCCGCGCCCGCACCCGTCACCGCGTCCGCGTCCCCGGGCGCGTCCGCCAACCGGACCACCACCCCGTCACCGCGAACCCGGCCCATCCCGGTACCCGCCTCCAGGTCACGCAGCCGCGCCGCGGCCGAACCGCTCAGCGCCGCATCCCGCTGCCGGCCGACCTCCTCCCGCAGCTCGTCGGCGCGCGCCGACAACTCGTCGGTCTCCCGCTCCCGCTCCTTGACCTGCGTCACCAGACCCGAACGCGCCTGGCTGCGCCCCGGCTCGTCCTCCAACGTCTGCCGATAGGCCACCGCCAGCAGGAAACCGAGCACCACCAGCACCACGACGGTCACCGTGCGCGCCGAGCGGCTGTGCCACCTCGACGGCGGGTCGACCCGGCGCCGCGCGGCCGCGGCCGCGTACCCCGGCTCCAACGGATTGCGGAACAGCTCGGTCAGGAAGTCCGGCGCGTACACGCGGGTCGGACGTTCCCGGTCGTCCCGACCGGCGCTCACGCCGCCGCCCCCGCGCCGCGCGCCGCCCGGACCAGCCGGGCGGCCTGGATCACATACATGGCGCCGGCCACCCAATACAGGACCAGGCCCCACCACGCGAGCCCCCAGCCGAGCGCGCCGGCCACGTCGGCGGCCCCGGGCACGGCGCCGGCGAGCAGCAGGGTCGGGAACGCGGCCAGCAGGATGAACGTCGCCGTCTTACCCACGTAGTGCACCGGCGGTGGGCCGTACCCGAAGCGGCGCAGCACGCCCAGCGAACCGAGCAGCAGCAGCTCCCGCGCCAGCAGCGCGGCGGTGAACTGCCACGGCACGACCTCGCGGGCGGTGAACCCGGCCAGCGTGGCGAGGATGTAGAGCCGGTCGGCGAGCGGATCGAGCAGCTCCCCCAGCCGGCTCACCTGGCCCAGCCGCCGCGCCACCCAGCCGTCGACCCAGTCGGTGGTGCCGCCGACGGCGAGGACCACGAGCGCGGCCACGTCGGCGTGGGCACCGAGCAGCAGGTAGAGGAAGACGGGTACGCCGATCAGCCGCAGGAAGCTGATCAGGTTGGGCACGGTGAGCACCCGTCCGGTGGCCGTGCCGCCGGAGGCTTCTGGTTGCCCTGCCTCAGCCGGCCGACGCGACACCGAACCTCCTTAGCGACGCGCCTCGGCGCCCGACCGAGGTCGGGCCTTGCGGAGGACGTACGCGTTGTCGGGCCGGCCACCGCCGGCGCCCTCTGCCGGCCCCGCCGAACGGGGCCTTCGCCTGAAGTCGGCCCGCGATCGATGATCGCGGGCCGAGTGAGTTGCGCTGCCACTATATCGGGCTGCTCGCCCGGTCCGTCCGCCCTGACTGCTGGTGCTTCGGTTGCTTTTCGGGGTGCGACGTGTCACTACCCGTAAAGCGTCCTAGGACACTAGGGGTGGAGCGAGCCGAACCCATTGGTGGGAGTCGGATCGCGTTCGACGTTTGAGCGGGCACCGGCTCGCCGCTGAGGGCTCAGGCCGTCCGTACCGCCGGATCCTGCTGCTCGTCCGCCTCCAGCACCGCGGCCTGCTCGAAGGCCAGGAGACCGAGCAGCAGCTCGCTCTGGGCCCGGGCCGGCATCCGGTCGAGCACCGCCTGCACCGCCCGGTGCCGCCGCGCGGTCAGCTCGCGCAGGACCTCCTCCCCCGCGGCGGTGGGCAGCAGGCGCACCTCGCGGCGGTCCCGAGGGTCCGCCGCCCGGCGGAGCAGCCCGGTGGCCTCCAACCGGTCACAGAGGCGGCTCGCCGACGACGGCACCACATCCAGCAGCTCGGCGAGGCGGTTGACGTTCGTCTCCGACCGGGCGCAGATCAGCGACAGCACCCGCAACTGCGTCGGCGAGACCGACACCTGGTGCCGGGACCCGGCGGCGTCCAGCACGTTGACGAGCGCTTCGGCGGCCGCGTCGATCGCCGCGGCGAGATTCGGAGGTCGTTCCATCCGATGTCCCCTGCCATCGTCCCGCTCGCGGCCCGGCCGCGGCGACGGTGCCTCATCCGGCGTCCCGGCCGCGGACACCGTGCCAGTCCAGGCAGACCACGACGGCGTCGTCGCGCAGATCGGTGTCCACGTGGTAGGCGTGCAGTTCGCGCATCACCGTACCAACTGCCTCGGCCGCCGGCTGCAACCGCGTGGAGCGCATCGCCCGCGCCATCGCCCGCTCGCCGTACGGTTCGCCGCCGGTCGGCCTGGCCGCCCAGACACCGTCGCTGACCACGAAGAGGCGGTCACCCGGCAGCAGCGCGAACTCCTGCAGGTCGTAGCGGGCCTCGGCGAACATGCCCAGCGGCAGCTGCTGGTCCAGCGCGATCGGCTCCACCGTGCCGCCACGCAGCCGCAGCACGTGCGGCGAGCCGGCGTCCACCGCCCGCACCCGGCCCGTCGCCGCGTCGAGTTCGAGCAGGAGGGTCGACACGTACCGCCGGCCGCGGTGCTGGTAGTGCAACGTGTCCGAGGCGAGCTCGGCCTGCTCGACCAGGCCGCCTCCCGAGCGGCGGGCGTTGCGCATCGCGTTGACAGTGGTCACGGTCAACAGCGACGCGGCGAGCCCCGTGCCGTCGCCGTTGAGCACCGTGACGGTCAACCGGTCGTCGTCCAGGGACCAGTCGAAGTGGTCACCGCCCACGGTGTACGCGGGCTCGAGCTGCCCGGCGAGGTGGAACGCGCGGTGCGTGACGCTGCGCCCGGGCAGCAGCTCCCACTGCAGCTCCGCCGCCATGCTCAGCCGTTCCCGTCGGCGTGCCCGTCGATAGCGGTCCGTCTCCCGGTCGGCGGCGCGCATCGCCACCGCCAGCGCGCCGGCGATGTCGACGGCCTGCTCCTCGACCTCCGGGCCCGGCGCCTCGGGCAGCTCGATCATGAGAACTCCCACCCGGTCCCCCCAGACCGACATCGGCAGGAACATCCGGCACCGTCCGTCGTCGGTCGCGACGCGGACCGGCCGCTGGCTGCTGAAGCAGCGCCGCACCGCCGCCTCGCCGGCGAGGGGCGACGCGAGCTCCGGGTCGAGCACCGGCCAGAGTCCGTTGATCCGGTAGTCGGCGACGAGCACCTCGGTACGGCCGGCTCCCAGCACGGACCGGATCGCGCGGTCGGCGGCCTCCACCAACTGGTCCGGCGGGGCCGCCCGCAGGGCGCGTGACACCGGATCAGGGCCGTGCACCATCGTTGTTCCTCCGGAAAATTTGCTATGGGGCAAGCATCATACGGAGAGCCCACAGCGGCCGGGCGGCACGGCGGCCCATCCCGGCGAGGGGAACGTCCTCAGTGGTCCCCGCGTACCGCGACGGCGCCGTAGAAGGCGTCGGGAACCGGCGGCGGCTCGCCCTCGGCCCGCCAGTGACCGACCGGGACGACACCGTCCTCGGTGGGCGTCCAGCGGCCGAGCAGGGCGGGGAACTGCGCGGGCGGACGCATCCGGAACGCCGGGCCCATCATGGCCAGCGCCTCCGGGTGGCCGGCCAGCTCCTCGCTGTCGAAGTCGACGGCCAGGCAACTGCCCGGCGCCGCAGCGGTGTAGAGCTCGTCGAGCGTGCGGGCCAACGTCTCGTCGTCGAGGAACGCGGCGAGACCGAGGAACACCACGCCCACCGGCCTCCTCCCCCACCCCGGCACGAACCGGTGCAGTTGCGCCGGATCTATCGTGCCGATGTCGGTGGCGTCGCCGTAGCCGTAACCGGCCCGGTCGCTGCCGGCGAGGATGCGCTGGCCCAGCCGGACGGTGACCGGGTCGACGTCGGTGTAGAGGACAGTGGCCTCGGGCGCCACCTCGTGCACGTTGCCCATGGTGGGCACGCCGGCGCCGAACACCAGGAACCCGTCCACACCGCGCGCGGCGATCGCCCGCACGGCGCGGCCGAGGAAGGCCCGCAGCTCCCGGAAGATCGGCGCGCACGGCCCGTATGCCTGCTCGAAGGCGCGCGCCGCGGCCACGTCGACCGGGAAGTGGTGGTCCCCGCCGAGCCAAAAGTCGATCATGCGCCCGGTGCTCGGCTGATCGGGTTCAACCATCGATGACGCTCCCTCCCCGGCGGTCGTCGCCAGCGTACCGACCGGGCGTCGTACGCGGTATCGCTCCGCCGCCACCACGCCGGCCGGAATACTGGCCGCAGGGGCGGGAGGTGCATGGTGAACTCGTCGGACGGCGCGGCCGTCGTCGTCGGCGTGGACGGCTCGGAACCGGCGCTGCGCGCCGTGCGCCTCGCCGCGACGGAGGCAGCCCGCCGGCGGCGACCGCTGCGGGTGGTTCACGGATTCATCTGGCCGCTGCTGCACGTACCGCTCACCGCGCCGGCCGGCGCCCCGCCCGGCGGCGGGCTGCGCGAGCAGGCGGAGCGAATCGTCGCGGCCGCGGTCGCCGAGGCCGAGACGGCCGCGCCGGGCGTACGGGTCTCCGGCGAGATCATCGACGGCGAGGCCGCGGCGGTGCTGCTCGGCGAGACCACCACCGCCGCGATGATCGTTCTCGGCGACCGTGGGCTCGGCGGGTTCTCCGCCCTGGTGGTGGGCTCGGTGGCGATCCAGGTCGCCTCGTACGCCGACTGTCCGGTGTTGGTGGCGCGCGGCGAACTGCGCACCGGAGGGCCGGTGGTGGTCGGAGTGGACGGTTCCGAGCTCTCCACGCTCGCGCTCGGCTTCGCCGCCGACGCCGCCGCCGCCCGGGAGACCGACCTGGTGGCGTTGCACGCCTACCGGCACCCCACCTCCACCGGCCCCGGCGACATGCAGCCTCTCGTGTACGACGAGGGGCTGCTCCACGGCGAGCAGGAACAGGTGCTCGCCGAGTCGACCGCCGGGCTCGGCGAGCGATACCCGCGGCTGCGTGTCACCCGGCGGGCGGTACGTGCCCGTCCCGGCCGGGCGCTCACCGACGCCTCCCGAACCGCCCAGTTGGTGGTGGTCGGTGGGAAGGGGCGCGGCGAGTTCACCGGGTTGCTGCTGGGGTCGGTGAGCCAGTCGGTGCTGCACCACGCGGACTGCCCCGTCGCCGTGGTACGCGGCCCGCGCTGAGCGCGGTTGCCGGCGGCGGCAACGGGTAAGCGTCGCGGAGCCATCGGCGACAGCGACCGGAGGAGGCAGTGATGCCAGGACCACGGCCGGGCAGTAACGCATACGACAAGCAGCGCGCGCGCATCCGCAACGCGATCGACAACTCCGGGCGGCGCACGTCCGACGGGCGGGCGGACGAGGTCGCGAACCGGATCCTCCAGGAGGACCGGGGCCAGCGTGGGGTCATCCGCGGCGAGCGGGTCTACGGCCCCAAGGGCGAGCGTGAACCGGGCGACCCGAAGTGAGGACGAGCGAGCTGACCGACGGCGCCATCGCCGGCGCCGTCGGCAGCACCGCGCTGAACGTGGTGACCTATCTCGACATGGCCCTGCGCGGCCGGCCGGCGAGCAGCACGCCGGAGCAGGTGGTGGACCGGGTGGCGGGCGCCGCCCACCTCAGCCTGGGACCGCAGGACCTGGCGGCCAACCGCCGGGCCGGGCTCGGGCCCCTGCTCGGCTACGCCACGGGCATCGGCGCGGGCATCGGTTTCGCGCTGCTGACCCGGGGCCGCCGCACGTCCCTCACCTGGGCCAGCGGTCTGCTCGGTGCCGGCGTGATGGCCATGACGGACGGATCGATGACGGTCCTGAAGGTGACCGACCCGCGCACCTGGCGGCGCTCCGACTGGCTCTCCGACATCATTCCGCACCTGGCGTACGGGTTGGCGGCCGCAGCCACCTGGAACCGGCTGCGACCGCCCTCGTAGCCCGAGCGGTCAGCCCTTGGCGTCGCTCTCGTCCTCGGCCAGCGGCTCGCCTGCCGGCCCGTACGGCGAGACCTGCCCCTTGGGAACCGGCCGGCCCTGGTCACCGCGGGACGACCCGCGGTTGAGCGGGTGGCCGGTCGGCTTCGGGCCCTTGCTGTACTGGCTGGTCGCGCCCTTGTCGTTGCGGCGCAACTCCTCCTGCTGCGGATTGACCACTGGTGTCTCCTTCCGCGTGGACGGCTCACGGCATCGACCGCCTCCACGGTAGGTTACCCACCGCGGTCGGCGCCATTCGCCCACGCGACGGCGGTCGCGGCGCTAGGCAGCCGCCGCAGCGGGTACACCGGCACCGTGGGCGACGAACGGACGACGACCCGGGTCCTGCTGGACCGCCGTGGACACACGTACGCCGAGGAGGCGGGCATCCCGCTCGCCGACCGACCGGCGCCGCTGTACCAGCTGCTCGTGCTCGCCACCCTGCTGAGCACCCGCATCCGGGCCGCGGTGGCGGTGGCCGCCGCCCGGGAGCTCTTCGCGGCCGGTTTCCGCACCCCGCAGGCGATGGCGGCGGCGAGCTGGCAGCAGCGCGTCGACGCGCTCGGCCGGGGCCACTACCGCCGGTACGACGAACGGACCGCGACGATGCTCGGCAACGGCGCACAGCTCTGCCTGGAGCGCTGGCGCGGGGACCTTCGGCGGCTGCACGGCGAGGCGAACGGCGAGCCGGCCGCGCTGCGCCGGCTGCTCACCGCGTTCCCCGGAATCGGCCCCACCGGCGCGGACATCTTCCTGCGCGAGGCGCAGACGGTCTGGGGCGACCTGCGGCCCTTCGCCGACCGCCGGGCACTCGCCGGGGCGAAGCGAGTCGGGCTGCCCGCCTCGGTGGAGAAGCTGGCCGGGCTGGTCCGCGGCCCCGACTTCGGCCGGCTCGCCTCGGCGCTGGTGCGGGTGGCACTCGACAAGGACTCCGCCGACGAGGTCAACCGGGCGGCGCGGGCCCGGTGAGCGGCCTACTTCGCCGCCGGTTTCGGCTTGGTCAGGTGCCACACCAGCAGCGAGGCGAGCAGGGCGAGCAGCACCAGCCCGCCGGTGAGCCCGCGGCCCTCCTCCGGGTCCCGGCCCGAGGTGCCGAAGTAGATCACCGCGAGCCCCGCGAGCACGGTCAGGAACGTCCGCAACCCTCGGTCCTTCACAAGCCGGACGATACGGACATCAACCGGGGCGGGACGGCGGAACAGCACACCGTTCCCCCGTACGGGGGAAGCCGGCAACCCGGACGATCTCGCTCCCCGGTCAGGTCAGTACCCGGATCGGGCTGCCGCCGAGGAACGCACCGATGTCGTCCACCGCGTCCCGGAAGAACGTCGCGTAGTTCCGCTCGCTGACATAGCCGAGGTGCGGCGTGGCCAGCACGTTCGGCAGCGTGCGGAAGTCGTGGCCGGCCGGCAGCGGCTCCTGGTCGAACACGTCCAGCCCGGCTCCCGCGAGCCGCCCCTCGCGCAGCGCCGCCGCCAGAGCGGACTGGTCGACGATCGCCGCCCGCGAGGTGTTGACCAGGTAGGCGGTGGGCTTCAGCAGCGCCAACTCCCGGGCGCCGACGAGCCCGCGCGTCCGGTCGCCGAGCACCAGGTGAACGGAGACGATGTCGGATCCGGCGAGCAGGGCGTCCAGGCCGGGGGCCAGCCGTGCTCCGGCCTCCTCGGCCCGCTCGCGCGTCAGGTTCCGGCTCCAGGCCAGCACGTCCATGCCGAACGCCCGCCCGACCGCCGCCACCTGCGACCCGATCCTGCCGAGGCCGAGCAGCCCGAGGGTACGGCCGTGCAGGTCGGTGCCGAGAGTCTGCTGCCAGGGACCGTCGGCGCGCAGCGCCGTCGCCTCGGGCACCAGGTGGCGGGCCAGACCGAGGATCAGCGCCCAGGTCAGCTCGACCGTCGAGGTCCAGCCGCCGCCCGTGCCGCTCACCGTGACGCCGTGCGCCCGTGCGGCCTCCAGGTCGATGGCGGCGTTGCTCATGCCGGTGGTGACGAGCAGCCGCAGGTTGGGCAGCCGGTCGAACACCTCGGCGGGGAACGGCGTGCGCTCCCGCATGGCGACCACGATCTCGAAGTCGCGGACGGCCGCCACGAGCTCGTCCGTACTGGCGAACGGCTCGCGGAAGCTGGTGGCCCGGACCCGGGACCAGTCCGCCAGCCCGAGTGCGACCCCCTGGTAGTCGTCCAGCACCGCGCAGCGAGGATCAGGTGACATGACAAATAACCCGCCTTCCATGTAAAGAGGTGCTTAATCACAGAGCTGAAGTGTCGGACGCACCCATACCCTCGACCACGTCTTCGTGCCCTGGCACCGGCGCGCTGGCGGTGGCGAGGCGCGCTGACCGACGTGAGCCGGCGTGCGATGCCGGCGCGGCTGAGCCGCGGCCCCGCCACTCTTTTCCGGGCGCTGGCAGCCACGGGAGATCAGCCGGCCAGTTGTCTCTCCGCGCCTGATGGTTGGAGGCCGCGGGCCGATGTTGCGTAGCGTGCAGGCGATGTCGATCTGCACGCTACGCAACCGACCGCTCGAAGAGATGTTCCCCTGGCCCTACCGGCTAGGAACGTTGTCGGCCCGAGCTTCTGGCAGCGGTGCCGCTCGTGCGCAAGCGGCAAGGGCGCGCCGGTGAGTGTGCGGTCATAGTCGGGGCGTGGGTCAACGCTCCAACAGGCGCATGGCGGCCTCGTCGTGGGTTTCGCCTACAGCGGGAGGGAGGTTGTCGAGCTTCTCGATCTGTTCGGCGGTCAGCTCCACGGCGTCGGCGGCAGTGTTCTCCTCGACGCGTGCCACGCGCTTGGTGCCGGGGATGGGGGCGATGTCGTCGCCCCGGCTCAGCAGCCAGGCCAGCGCGATCTGCGCCGGGGTGGTGCCGGCTTCCGCGGCAACGGCTTGGACCTCGTCCGCGAGACGCAGATTGCGCTGGAAGTTCTCGCCGGTGAAGCGTGGGTTGTTCTTACGCAGGTCGGTCTCGTCGAAGCCGCTGGTCGAGCGGATCTGCCCGGTGAGGAATCCGCGTCCCAGGGGCGAGTAGGGCACGAAACCGATGTTCAGCTCGCGTAGCAGGGGCAGTACCTGCGCCTCCGGGTGCCGGGTCCACAGGGAGTACTCCGACTGGACGGCGGCGATGGGATGCACGGCGTGGGCGCGGCGGATTGTCTCCAGTCCGGCCTCAGACAGGCCGATGTGGCGGATCTTGCCCTCGGTGATCAGTTCGGCCAGCGTCCCGACGGTGTCCTCGATGGGCGTGTTCGGGTCGACTCGGTGCTGGTAGTACAGGTCGATGTAGTCGGTGCCCAGCCGCTTGAGCGAGCCTTCGACGGCGGTGCGGATGTTGACCGGGCTGCTGTCGAGTTGCTGTTCCCCGCCGCGCGTGTGCGAGATCATGCCGAACTTCGTCGCCACCACGGCCTGCTCCCGGCGGCCCTTGAGCGCTTTGCCGAGGAGTTCCTCGTTGATGTACGGGCCGTAGACCTCAGCGGTGTCCAGGAGCGTGACACCTAGCTCCAGGGCCCGGTGGATGGTGCGGATCGACTCGGCGTCGTCCGTGCCGGCTCCCGTGTAGGCGTAGGACATCGATACCAAGCCAAGACCGATACGGGAGACGTCCAGGTCCCCCAGCTTGATGTGCTTCATGAGAGTTCCCCTTCTCGAGCAATTCGTACGACTTGCTGAGCGGTGCGAAACGGCTCCGTCGCTCGTCGCCGGCACTGTTGCCACTCACTCCCGCTGGGCAGGGTGAGCGCGGCCGTGGTGATGGCGGGCCAGGGCGGACAACGGTGATGGTGGTCTACCTGTTGACAGGGGTCGCACCACCGGGTGGGACGGTCAGGCGACGGGGACCCAGGTGAACCGGCCGTCGGGGCGGCGCTCGGCGCGTCCGAAGACCACGTCGGCGAAGTGGTTGCCGTAGCCGATGGTGTCGGGGCGGCTCAGCTCCTCGACCAAGCGGCGGCGGTACTCGGCGGCACCGGCAGGGTCGTGGTCGATCCCGCAGCCCCATTCGGGGTGGGTGACCTGGACCGGCGCGTGCATCGCGTCGCCGAACGCGATGAGCCGCTGGCCGCCGCCGGTGATGATGTACGTGACGTGGCCGACGGTGTGCCCGATCGAGAACGAGGCCCGCACGCCGGGGAAGATTTCCTCGCCGTCCCCGACCGTACGGACGAGGGGTGCGAAGGCCGCCAGGCGCTCCTCGGTCGCCCCGGCCCCGGCGGCCAGGTCGCGCCGTTCCCACTCGGGTGCCGCGACGAGGTGAGGGGCGTGCGCGAACGGCGGCGCATCGGTGCCAGGCTCGTTGCTCCACGCCCAACCGAGGTGGTCGAGGTGCAGGTGGGTGATGGCGACGGCCTCGATCTGGCGCGGCTCGCGGCCCAGCCGTCGCAGACCGTTCAGCAGGTCGCCGCCGTGGATGCCGCCCAGCATCGGGTTGGCCGGGTCGTCGGGGTGGGACTCAGGTCCGAACCCGGTGTCGATGAGCAGCGCCCGGTCATCCCGCTCGACCAGCAGCCCGCCGACGGCTGCGGGCAGGAAGCCGCCGTCGTCGAGATGGTCGGAATTGGCCGTCCAGTCGGCGGCGGTGGCGGCGGGCAGCCAGCCGTGCGGCTTGCACAGGGCCAGCCCGTCCGGAATGTAGGTGATCTTCAGTTCACCCAGGCGAAGCGAGCGAACGCGGGGCGCGCTGGTCAGCCGAGCCCGGTCAAAATCGGATGTTCCGGTCATATGCTCCTACCCTCGTGCTCGATGAGGTGCCGCCGAGCGACGGCAGGAGTCAAACGTTAGAGCTAGAACAACTCTAACTGCAACTATCCGAGTTGTAGTAAGCTCGTCACATGGCCACCGAGCGCGAGACCCCCCGCCCCCTAGCTGACCGGCAGGTGTGCGGGCTGGTGAGAGATGTGGCCAGTCAGATCGAAGCCCACCTTCGGGCCCGGGCGGCCACCCTCGGTCTGACCGCCACGCAGGCCACCGCGCTGTGCGAGCTGACCCACCCCATGACTCTGCGCGACCTCGCCGAACGGATGAGCTGCGAGCCTTCCAACATCACCTTCGTCGCCGATCGCCTCGAAGGGCAGGGCTACCTCGAACGCCATCCGCACCCCGACGACCGCCGCGCCAAGCAACTCATCCTGACCCCCAAGGGCACCGAACTGCGCGGACGCCTCGTCGAGTTGCTCTCCACGGACTCCCCCCTGGCCCCTCTGGCCTCCGAGGAGCAGGACGTCCTGCGGAACCTCCTCACGCGCGCCCTCATCCGCTGATCCGCCCGGGTGAGCCTCAGGGGAAACGCCTGACCCGCGCTCAGTCGCTCTCCAGGTCGTCCAGCGAGATCGCGTGGGTCATCAACCAGCGGGCCAGCGCCGACATCCCGAAGAGCCACAGCGGCGCCGACTCGGTCGTGCCGTTCGTCGCGAAGATGGCGAACCGCAGATCCGGCGCCCGGTACGCCTCGATCCGCCACTTGTGCTGCCTGTCCCGCCAGACCGCGGAAGGATCCATGGCGTCACCGTAGGTGACCGGCGGAGACCCGCACGGCCGGATGACCGGGTCAGCCCACGACGATCCGGGCGTCGTCCGGCATCCGCCGGGTGGCGCCGCGCCGATCCAGCAGCTCCAGCAGCGGCACGGCGACCCGCCGGGTGGTGTCCAGCGCCTGCCGCGCCGCGGAGAGGGTGAACGGCTGGGGCAGACCCGCCAGCACCCGTACCGCGTCGTCGAGCACGTCGGGCAGGAGCACCACGTTCTCCGCCAGGCGCAGCAGCACGCCGGCGCGGACCGCCGCCCCGATCTCCCTCGGCCCCAGACCCAGGTCGGCCAGGCGGTCGGCCTCCGGCGCCTGGAACGGGCGGTGGCCGTACTCGGCGCGGATGCGCTGCACGGCCCGGGCCACCGGCGCGGGCAGCGCGTCGACGGCCGCCGCGGTGACCCGGCCGCCCGCCAGCCGCAGCGGAGGCCGGACCAGCGCCTCCACCAGGGCCCGGTCCGGCAGGGCGAGCCGCTGCCGCAGCGCCTCCACGGGCGCGCCGGGCTCCAACGGGTGCTCCCGGCCGTGCCGGGCCACCTCCTCCACCAGGCGGACGCCCAGCCCCCGCCAGTGCTCCGGGTCGGCCAGCCAGTCACCGGCCACCGGGGCCACGTCGACCGGCACCCCCATGCGGGTCAGGTCGGCGGCCCGGGCCAGCAGGCGGCGACGCAACTCCCCGGCGAGGTCGGCCCGTCCGTCGAGTCCGGCGAGGACGGCGGCGCGGGCCGCGGCCGCGCCCCGGCGGACCAGCGGCGGGGGCGCCACGTCGAGCACCGTCACCCCGCCCGCCACGTGGTGGCGGCCCGGGTCGCGCAGCAGCGCCCGGTCACCGATGAGCAGCGGCAGCGGCCGGGCCAGCCGCAGCCGGACGGTGTCCGTACCGAGCGGGCGAACCCGGACCGGCACCGCGGCCGAGCCGACGTGCAGGGTGAGGGTGCCCGGCAGCTGCGCGGCCGGGTCGCCGGCGACACGGACGTCCAGCACCTCCGTGCCGTGGAACCGGCCGGGGCTGAGCAGGGCGTCACCGCGCGTCAACCGGTCCCGGGCGGTGCCACGCAGGTTCACCGCCACCCGGGCCACCGAGGTCACCTCGGCCGCGGGCGCCCCGAGCGTCTGCAGACCGCGTACCCGCAGCATCTCACCGGTGCCGGCCAGTTCCAGTTCGTCACCGACGCGGAGCCGCCCCGCGCCCAACGTGCCGGTGACCACGGTGCCGCTGCCCCGGATCGTGAAGCTACGGTCCACCCAGAGCCGCACCGGGCCGCCCGCCGGGGCCGGCAGCCGCGCGGCGAGCCCGTCCAGCGCCGCACGCAGCTCCGGCAGGCCCGCTCCGGTCAGCCCGCTGACCGCGACCGCCTCCACCGCCCCCAGCGACGTCGCGGCGATCTCCGCGCGGGCCTGGGCCATCGCCGGCCCCGGATCGGCCAGGTCCGCGCGGGTCACCGCCAGCAGGCCGTACGACACACCGAGCGCGTCCAACGCGGCCAGGTGCTCCGCGGACTGCGGCATCCACCCCTCGTCCGCGGCCACCACGATCAGCGCCGCCGGCACCGGACCGACCCCGGCGAGCATGTTCGGCACGAACCGCTCGTGCCCGGGCACGTCGACGAACGCGACGGTGCCCCCGGAGGGCAGCGTCGTCCAGGCGAAGCCCAGGTCGATGGTCATGCCCCGGCGGCGTTCCTCCGCCCACCTGTCGGGTTCCATCCCCGTCAACGCCCGCACCAGCGTGGACTTGCCGTGGTCGACGTGCCCCGCGGTGGCCACCACCCGCACGTCAGTCGTCCTCCGGCACGGCCAGCACCGCCGCGCGTACCGCCTCGTCGGCCTCCGGCGGCACACACCGCAGGTCCAGCAGCAGCCGCCCCCGCACCACCCGGCCGAGCACCGGCGGCTCACCCGTACGCAGCGGCGCCGCGTACCGCTCGGGCAGGCTCAACGCCCACGACTCCAGCTCCACGCCGGGCGCACCGCCCCCGCCGACCACCGCCGCCGACGGCACCACCTCGGACTTGCGGCCGTCCGCGCCGAGCCGTTCCCGCAGCCGCTCCACCCGCGCCCGCAGCGCGCCGGGGTCGGCGTGCAGGGCCGCCCGGGTCGGCGTGTCGGGCCGGTGCAGGGTGGCCGCCAGCGCCGCCAGGGTGAGCTTGTCCACCCGCAACGCCCGGGCCAGCGGATGCCGGCGCAGCCGCCCCACCAGCTCGGCGTCGCCGAGCAGCAGCCCGGCCTGCGGCCCGCCGAGCAGCTTGTCCCCGCTCGCGGTCACCAGGTGCGCGCCGGCGCGCAGCGTGCCGGCCGCGTCCGGCTCGTCGGGCAGCAGCGGGTCCGCGACCAGCAACCCGGAACCGATGTCGGCGACCACCGGCACACCGAGACCCGCCAGCTCACGTACGCCGACCGCGGAGGTGAAGCCGGTGACCCGGAAGTTCGACGGGTGCACCTTGAGCACGAACCCGGTGCGCGGGCCGACCGCGGCGGCGTAGTCGGCGAGAGTGGTGCGGTTCGTGGTGCCCACCTCGCGCAGCCGCGCGCCGGTGCTGACCAGCAGGTCCGGCAGGCGGAACCCGTCGCCGATCTCGACCAGCTCGCCCCGGCTGACCACGATCTCCCGGTCGGCGGCGAGCGCGGTCGCCGCGAGCACGAGCGCGGCGGCGCCGTTGTTCACCACGTGCACCGCGGCCGCCGCGGGCACCGCGGCGGCCAACGCGGCGAGCGCGTCGCGGCCGCGGCGGGCCCGCCGCCCGGTGGCCAGGTCCAGCTCGACATCGGTGTGCCCGGCCGCCGCGACCAGCGCGTCGACGGCGGGACGGGACAACGCCGCCCGACCCAGGTTGGTGTGCAGCACCACCCCGGTGGCGTTGAGCACCGCCCGGGGTGTCGGCGCCGGCAACGCCGCGACGGCCACGTCACGTACCTCGTCGGGGCGGATCTCCCCCCGCCGGGCACGGTCCTGCGCGGCGGTCACGGCGGCCTTCACCCGATCGCGGCCGAGCACCGCCGTCGCGGCGGCCAGCCCGGGGTCGGCGAGCAGCGCGTCGGTACGGGGTACGGCGCGGCGCGGATCGGTCTGCCCGTCGCGCATCACGTCATCCCCCACAGTGGTTGGCGGAAGCGGACGGGAATCGAACCCGCCTGGCCCGGGTCCCGGACCACACCGGTTTTGAAGACCGGGAGGGGCACCAGCCGCCTGAACGCCTCCACGGAGCATTTGACCACAAGGGCCACGCCGCCGCGCGGGGAGGTCGAAAAGTCTTCTCAGTCGCCGGTGCCGGCGGCGGCCTGCCGGCGGCGTTCCAGCCGCTCCCGCTGCGGCACCACCGTGTACCTGGCGTCGCGGGACGAGGCGACGCCGGCGTGGAAGACGCCGAAGCGGGTGGCCAGCGAGGCGGCCAGCAGCGCGGCGCCGGAGATCGCCGAGACCACCCGGCTGCGGCGGCCCACCAGCGCACCGGCGGTCCCGGCCAGGGTGAGCGCCCGGGCGGCGCTCATCAGCCGCCCCGGCCGGCCGCTGCGGTACGGCTCGGAGAGCAGGCCGAGCCGGGTCTCCGTCCGGTGCGCCGCGGCGAGTTCGAGGGCGGCGCCGGCCACCGCCATCCGGCGGGCGGGTGCGGCCTGCTCCGGCGGCGCGCCGATCAGCCCCACCGCGGCCCCGCTGGCCAGGGCGCTGCCCGCGAAGAGGAACGGCAACTCCCGGTACGCCTCGTGCCAGGACGGCACCGCGGTGTCCGACAGCAGCACCGCGGTGTACGTGGCCAACGCCGGCGCCGTCGCCGCCGCGGCCAGCCCCGCCGCCTGCCCGATCGGCGGCAGCGCCCGGCGGGCCAGCCCGGGCAGCCCGCGCTCGGGCAGCAGCGACGCCGCCTCGGCGACCGCGGCCACGCCGGCGGCCGGGCCGAACGCGGCGAGGATCCAGGTGCCCACCGACATCGGCGAGGTCAGCTTCGCCACCCGCAGCATGTGGTGGAACCGCGCCGGACGCCCCAGGTCCTCGATGAGGAACCCGGTGCTGGCCGCGACCGCGGCGAGCGCGGTGACCCGACCCGCCCGGCGCAGCGCCGGCCGGCCGGTGAGCTGACCGCCCGCCGCGAGCAGCGACGACCCCGCCGCCAGCCCACCGCTGAACAGGTACGCGGCGATCGCCCAGTCCCACACCGGCGGCTTGAGCACCGGCCGGCCGTAGTACGAGGTGAACTCGGCCTCGGGGACCCGCAGTTCCTCCCCGCCGCCGCGGCGACGCCCGCCACGGCGACCGGGCGTGGACGTGACGCCGGCGTCGGTCTGGCCCGCCGGCTGCCCGGACAGGCCCCCGTCGAGCCGATCGCGGAACCGGCGGAACCGGTCACCGACCGGCGGGTGCTCCGAACTCACGAGGAACCTCCGACGAACGCGGCCACGGCGGCCGCCGCCACGGCCAGGGCCGCCAGGCCGGCCCGCTTCCACATCTTCGGCAGATCCCGGGTGGTGACCACCGGATCCGGCGGCAGCCCGTACACCTCCGGCTCGTCGAGGAGCAGGAAGAACGCGCCGTCGCCGCCGACCCCGTCGGCCGGGTCGTGACCGTAGAGCCGCGCCTCCGGCACGCCCCGCTCGTGCAGGGTGGCGACCCGGGCCGCGGCCCGCTCGCGCAACTCCTCCAGTGGCCCGTACTGGATCGACTCGGTCGGGCAGGCCTGCGCGCACGCCGGGGTCTTCCCGACGCCGATCCGGTCATAGCAGAGGGTGCACTTCCACGCCCGCCCGTCGTCCTTGCGCCTGTCGATCACTCCGTACGGGCAGGCGGAGATGCAGTAGCCGCAGCCGTTGCAGATGTCCTCCTGGACCACCACGGTGCCGAACTCGGTGCGGAACAGCGAGCCGGTCGGGCAGACGTCCAGGCAGGCCGCGTGCGTGCAGTGCTTGCACACGTCGGACATCATCAGCCAGCGGAAGTCCGACCGGCTCTCCGGGCCGGTGGCCCGGCCCGGCGGTTGCGCGCCGGGCATGCCGAGGAACTCGGGTCCGGCCGCCATCCGGGCCGCCGCCTCCGGCGAACCGGGCGGCACCCCCGGCTCCGTGCCGACCGGGTTGGCGGTGGTCGCGCCGACCGCCGCCGACGACGGGCTGGTGGTGCCATCCGTCGGGTTGCCGGCGAACGGCGGCGTACGGTGCCCGGCCGGGCGGGGCTGCTCGATGAACGCGACGTGCCGCCACGAGTTGGCGGTCAACGCACCGGTGTTGTCGTACGACATGCCGAGCAGGTCAAGGCCCGAGGCGGGCACGTCGTTCCACTCCTTGCACGCCACCTCGCAGGCCTTGCAACCGATGCAGACGCTGGTGTCGGTGAAGAAACCCATCCGCGGCGGCGCCTCGGACCAACCGGCCTCCGGCGCCGGGTCGAGCGGACCGGCGAGGCTGTTCGGGTCAGGAAGCATCAGACGCCCCCGGGTCGGGCGGAGTGACCACCGGCGCGTGCCGGTCCGGGCTCATGAAGGCGCGCCGCTGGTAGTCCTCGACCATCGCGCGCAGGGCCGGGCCGGTGGGCCGGCGGCCGGGACGGACGTCGCAGGTCCCCACCTTGCTCTCCTGGATCAGCACGTTCGGGTCGAGGGTGATCCCGATCAGGTCGTTGGCCGAGTCGCCGGTGACCAGCCCCTCGTAGCCGAAGTGGTACGGCAACCACACCTGGTGGATCACCCGGCCCTCCACCCGCAGCGGCGTGAGCCGGTCGGTGACCAGCACCTTCGCCTCGATGACCGCGCGGCCGGTGACCAGGTGCGCCCAACCCAGATGCGTCAGCCCCACCTCCGCCGCCAACTCGGGCGAGACCTCCACGAACATCTCCGGCTGCAACTCGGCGAGCGGGCGCACCATCCGGCTCATCCCACCCGCGGTGTGGTGCTCGGTGAGCCGGCTGACCGTGAACACGTACGGGAAGATCCGCCACTGGTCCTCGGGCGGACTCGGGTTCACCGAGTTGATCGCATCCGGGTACACCTTGCGGCTCGGGTTCGCCTGCTGCCGGTAGAGCAGGTTACGCACCGGCGACTCGGCCGGCTCGTAGTGCGTCGGCAGCGGCCCGTCCACCACCCCGCTGGGCGCGTAGAGCCAGGCTTTGCCGTCGGCCTGCATGACGAACGGGTCGTCACCGGCGATCCCCGCCGGCCCGGACGTGCCCGGCTCCGGCCGGTACGACGGCGGCTTCGTCTTCTCGAAGTCCGGCACGTCGTAGCCGGTCCACTCGCCCTTCTCCTCGTCCCACCAGACGTACTTCTTCCGCTCGCTCCACGGGCGACCATCGGGGTCGGCCGAGGCGCGGTTGTAGAGGGTGCGCCGGTTCGACGGCCACGCCCAGCCCCACTCGCCGGCCACCCAGTTCTGCTCGTGCCTCGACTTGCGGCGGGCCGCCTGGTTCACCCCGTCGGCGTACACGCCGCTGTAGATCCAGCAGCCCACCGCGGTGGAGCCGTCGGCGCGGGCCTCGGTGAAGCCGCCCAGGGGGCGGCCGCTGGCCACGTCGAACCCGTTGATCTCCCGCAGCACCGCCTCGGCGCTCGGCTCCGCGAGCGGGCCCTGGGTCGGGTAGTCCCAGGCCAGGTCGAGCAGCGCGCGGTCCCGGGGCTTGTCCGACCCGGCCAGCTTCTCCCGCAGCTTGCGCCCCAGGTGGTAGAAGAACCACAGCTCGGAGCGGGCGTCGCCCGGCGGCTCCACGGCCTTCTCCCGCCACTGGAGCATCCGCTGCGTCTGCGTGAACGTGCCCTCCTTCTCCACGTGGGAGGCGGCGGGCAGGAAGAACACCTCCGTGCGGCACCGCTCGGGCGCGATCTCGCCGGTCTCCACCTCCGGGCCGTTACGCCAGAAGGTGGCGCTCTCGATCATGAAGAGGTCACGGACCACGAGCCAATCCAGATTGGCCATGCCGAGCCGCTGCGCCCGCCCGTGCGCCGACCCGACGGCCGGATTCTGCCCGAGCAGGAAGTACCCCTTCACCTTGCCCTCGATCATGTTCAGCACCTGCTGATAGGTGCCGTGGTCGCCGGTCATCCGCGGCATGTAGCCGTAGCAGAAGTCGTTCTCCGGCGTCGCCGCGTCCCCCCAGTACGCCTTCAGCAGGCTCGCGCAGTACGCCCGCGCGTTGCCCCAGAAGCCCTTCTGCCCCGGGTGGTGGATGCTCTCCGCCCACATGTCGAACGTCGGGTGCTTGGCGTGGTGCGGCATCGGCAGGTAGCCCGGCAGCAGGTTGAACAACGTCGGGATGTCGGTCGAGCCCTGGATGCTCGCGTGCCCCCGCAGCGCCATCACACCGCCACCGGGACGGCCGATGTTACCCAGCAACGTCTGGATGATCGCGCCCGTGCGGATGTACTGCACACCGACGCTGTGCTGCGTCCAACCCACCGAGTAGACCAGCGCCCCGGTGCGTTCCCGCCCCGAGTTCTCCGTCCACGCGCGAGCCAGCTCGAGGAACTTCTCCTGCGGGATGCCGCAGACCCGCTCCACCATCTCCGGCGTGTAGCGGGCGTAGTGCCGCTTCAGGATCTGGTAGACGCAGCGCGGATGCTGCAACGACTCGTCCCGCAGGACCTGCCCCGGAATCGGCGCGCCGTGCGACTCGTGCCGCAGCCCCGCCGCGGTGTCCCGCTCGGCGCTGGTGTCCATCGAGCCGGAGTTGCCCTCCTGCCCCGCGTACTGCCAGCTGGTCTGGTCGTACGCCCCGGTCTCCTCGTTGAACCCGGAGAAGAGGCCGTCGCCCTCCTCGGTGTCGACGAACTCCTCGCTGACGATCGTCGCCGCGTTGGTGTACGACAGCACGTACTCCCGGAAGTCCAGCCCGTTCTCCAGGATGTAACGCACCACCCCACCGAGCAGAGCGATGTCCGTGCCCGCCCGGATCGGCAGGTACGTGTCGGCGAGCGCGCTGGTGCGCGTGAACCGCGGGTCGACGTGGAAGACCTTCGCCCCCCGCCGCTTCGCCTCCATCACCCACTGGAAGCCCACCGGGTGGGCCTCGGCCATGTTCGAGCCCTGGATGACGATGACGTCAGCGTTGGCGAGGTTCTGCTGGAAGTCCGTCGCGCCACCGCGACCGAAGCTGGTCCCCAGACCGGGGACGGTGGCGGAGTGTCAAATCCGCGCCTGGTTCTCGATCTGGAGCGCCCCCATCGCCGTGAACAGCTTCTTGATGAGGTAGTTCTCCTCGTTGTCCAGCGTCGCCCCACCCAGGCTGGAGATACCCAGCGTGCGGTTGAGCGGCCGGCCCTCGCTGTCCACGTCCTCCCAGGTCTGCTCGCGCGCGGCGAGCACCCGGTCGGCGATCATGTCGAGCGCGACGTCGAGCTCCAGATCCTCCCACTCCGTCGCGTACGGCCGGCGGTAGCGGACCTTCGTCTCCCGCAGCGGGCTGTTCACCAGGCTCTTGCTGGCGGCGCCCTTCGGGCAGAGCCGGCCCCGGGAGATCGGGCTGTCCTCGTCGCCCTCGATCTGGGTGACCTGCCCGTCCTTGACGTAGACCCGCTGGCCGCAGCCGACGGCACAGTAGGGGCAGACCGAACGAGCCATGCTGTCGGCCGTCTCCGTACGGGCGGTCAGCTCCGCCGTACGGGCCGACTGCGCCGCCGCGCCCCGGCCCAGCGGGTCGGTGCCGGTGAGCTGCCGATAGACCGGCCACCCCTCGATGAAGGTCCGGACACCCACTGCGGCACCCCCTCCCGAGCGTCGACGCCGACCCCATGAACATAGGCCAGTCGACGCGCCCGCGCGACCCGAGTCGGCGCAGAACCCCCGCACGAACCGGGTACGAACCGCCCGAGGGCGGGCACCGCACCACCGAAGTCCGCCACGGCGGGGTGGGCCGGACCACCTGTCGGGTTACCCTGACAGCATGCAGGGCGCCTCCCCCACCGCGACCGGCGTGGTCCACCTG
>NZ_SMKG01000049.1 GCF_004348525.1 Micromonospora sp. 15K316
GGCCGGGTGGGCAGCGAGAGCGTCGTGTTCGCGGACCCGGCGAAGGCCAAGGTCCTCTTCAACGCGGTCCGTCATGATTCGGTCCCCGAGATCCTGGCCGCCGGAAAGTAGGATGTCGAAATGTTCCGCTGGCTATAGCCGTAAGGCTGACCTGGTCATATCCTGCGATCGCCCATAAGCCGGCATGCACGGCGTGGGGCCTCACGGGGGAGGACCAACCATGTCAAGCCAACCGGCGGTAAGCGACTCGGCGGTGCAGGCCGAGCACCGCGACAGAGCTCCGCATCAATCGGTGGTGGCGCAACGCGACGCGGCCGGCGATGAGGGCAGGGGCGCGGTTACCCCCGTCCGTCTGACGAGGGAACCGTCGGACACTGTCGAGAAGCGCATCAATCTCGACACGACCACGGTCCTGCCCTACGCCGGCTCGCGGGCCTCCAAGCGCACGCGGGGGCTGCGGTCGTGGATGTTGACCGCTCCCTTCGACGTCGTCGCGCTCCTGGCGCCGCTACTGCTCAGCCAGAACTACTGGCGCGGAACCTTGGCCAACGCGGCTCTCACGGTGGCCATCTTCGCGACCGGCGGGCTCTACCGGGCCCGCCGTCACATCGGCATCCTCGACGAACTGCCGAGCATCTGCGGGCGCCTGTTGGCCTCCGCCGCGGTGGTGGCCATCATCGCGGCGGAGCGCCACGATTCGGTGACGTACGTCGGGGGTTTCATGCGAGGTGTCGCGATCTCCGCCGGCCTGGTGATCGTCGGTCGTGCGATCAGCAGGTTGCTCGCCAACGCCGCGCGGAAGCGCCGGTGGGTGGAGCACAACGCCATCGTCATCGGCAGCGGCCCGGTCGGCATGGAGCTCGCCCGGCTGCTGCGGCGCTATCCGCGCTACGGCCTCCGCTTCGTCGGCTGCGTCGACGTGGCCTCACGGCAGGGCGCCGGATCGGTTCCGCTCATCGGGACGCTCGACGACCTCGAGCAGCTCACCACGATGCTGGAGTGCGACGTCCTGATCATCGCCGATCCGGACTGCCCGGAGGCCACCCTGATGGACATCCTCCTGCGGCCCGGCAGTTCACGCTGCGACCTCTGGGCGGTACCGCGTCTCTGGGGTTCCCGGTCGCTCGGCGGCTACCCCGACCACATCGGAGCGATCCCGATCGTCAAGATCGGTGACACCACGCTCTCCGGCCCGCGCTGGGCCATCAAGCGCGCCTCCGACGCCCTCTTCGCCACCGTGGCACTTGTGGTGTTGAGCCCGATACTCCTGCTCTGCGCGGTCGCGACCTTCCTCGAGGGCGGCCGGGGCATCTTCTTCCGCCAGGAGCGGATCGGCCGGTACGGCAAGCCGTTCAACGTTCTCAAGTTCCGCTCCATGCGCCCGGTGAACGAGCACGAGTCGCAGACGAACTGGTCGATCGCACACGACCAGCGGGTCGGACCGGTCGGGCGCTTCATGCGCCGCACATCCCTCGACGAGCTGCCTCAGCTCTGGAACATCCTGCGCGGTGAGATGAGTGTCGTCGGGCCGCGGCCCGAGAGGCCGTACTTCGTCGAGAAGTTCTCGGCGGAGTACCCCAACTACGCGATGCGTCACCGGGTGCCCGTCGGGCTCACCGGCCTGGCGCAGGTCAGCGGCTTGCGGGGCGATACGCCGATCTCCGACCGCGCCAGGTTCGACAACTACTACATCGAGAACTGGTCGCTCTGGCTCGATATCAAGGTCGTGGTGCGTACGGTCGCGGAGGTGTTCCGCGCCGGCGGCCGTTGACGCCCTGGCTGCTAGGAGTTGGTCCGGCCAGCGACTCGGCGAGAGCGGACCGCCAGTCGGTCATCGGTCGTAGGCCCGCCGCCGCCCAGCGCTCGTGCGCCAGGACGCTGTAGGCGGGGCGGGGGGCCGGCCGGCGGAAGTGGTCGCTGCTGGTCGGCCGGATGCGGTCGGGGTCGAGGCCGCGCAGGGTGAACACGGCACGCGCGAGGCCGTACCAGGTGGTCTCGCCGGATGCGGTGCCGTGGTAGACGCCGGGCGCGGCGCGACCGGCGAGCGCCGCGTCGGCCAGGGCGACAAGCTGCTGCGCCAGCGCGTACGACCAGGTGGGCTGCCCTCGCTGGTCGTCCACGACATCCAACGACTCCCGTTCCCCGGCGAGCCGCAGCATCGTCGCGACGAAGTTGGGGCCGTGTTCCCCGTAGAGCCAGGCGGTCCGTACGACGTATCCGGCGTCGGGCAGCAGCCGGTTCACGGCGAGCTCCCCGACGAGCTTGCTGCGTCCGTAGGCGTTGAGCGGAGCCGGCGCGGCGTCCTCCGGGTACGGTTCGGTGGCGTCGCCCCGGAACACGTAGTCGGTGGAGACCTGGATCATCCGGGCGCCGGCCCCGGCGCAGGCGTCGGCCAGGTGCGCGACGGCGTCGCCGTTGACGGCGGTGGCCGCCGCCTCCTGGGCCTCGGCGCCGTCCACATCGGTCCACGCCGCCGCGTTGATCACGATGTCGTGGCCGTCGACGACGGCGCGTACCGCCGCGGCGTCGGTCACGTCGAGCTCGGCCCGGGTGGTGGCGGTGACGGAGAGGTCGGGACGGGTACGGAGCACCGCCTGCAGGTCCCGGCCCAACATCCCGCCGGCGCCGGTGACCAGTAGCCGGCTCATGCGACGACCGGTGCCTTGCCGCCGGCCTTCAGCGGCTCCCACCAGGCACGATTCTCCCGGTACCAGCGCACGGTCTCGGCGAGTCCGTGCTCCAGGTCGATGCTGGGGACGTACCCCAACTCCTCGCTGATCTTGGTGATGTCCAGCGAGTAGCGGCGGTCGTGGCCCTTGCGGTCGGCGACCGGGACGACCCGATCCCAGCCGGCGCCGCACGCCTCCAGCAGCCGGCCGGTGAGTTCCCTGTTGGTCAGCTCGGTGCCGCCACCGATGTTGTAGACCTCGCCGGCCCGACCCCGCTGCTGCACCAGGGCGATCCCCCGGCAGTGGTCGTGCACGTGCAGCCAGTCCCGCACGTTCCCGCCGTCGCCGTAGAGCGGCACGGTGCCGCCGTCGAGGAGGTTGGTGACGAAGAGCGGAATGACCTTCTCCGGGAACTGGTACGGCCCGTAGTTGTTGGAGCAGCGGGTGACCACCACGTCCATGCCGTGGGTGCGGTGGTACGCCAACGCGAGCAGGTCGGAGCCGGCCTTGGAGGCCGAGTACGGCGAGTTGGGTGACAGCGGCCAGGTCTCGGTCCACGAGCCGGTGTCGATCGAGCCGTACACCTCGTCGGTCGAGACGTGCACGAAGCGGCCGACGTTGTGGCGCAGTGCGGCGTCCAGGAGGGTCTGGGTGCCGAGGACGTTGGTCGTGACGAACGGTGCGGCACCGGCGATGGACCGGTCGACGTGGGACTCGGCGGCGAAGTGCACGATCACGTCGTGCCCGGGCACGACCTCTTCGACGAGAGCGGCGTCGCAGATGTCACCGTGCACGAACCGTAGCCGGCCGTCCCCGGCGACCGGCGCGAGGTTGGCCCGGTTGCCCGAGTAGGTCAGCGCGTCGAGCACGGTGACGCCGGCCGGTTCGAGCTCGGACACGCCCGCCGCGTGGCCCCCGGGAACGCCGAGGAGCATGCGGACGTACTCAGACCCGATGAATCCGGCTCCGCCGGTGACGAGGACTCTCACGAGTCCAGGAGTGTACGCAGGACAGCCACGGGGCAGGGTGCACGGGACCTCGGCCTTTGGCCGGTGCGGGTAGCCTCCCCGTGTGCGCGGAATCCTTCTCGCCGGCGGCACCGGCTCTCGGCTCTGGCCGATCACCCGGGCGGTGTCCAAGCAGCTGATGCCGGTCTTCGACAAGCCGATGGTCTACTACCCGCTCTCCACGCTCGTCATGTCCGGAGTGCGGGAGATCCTGGTGATCACCACGCCGGAGGATCAGGGCCAGTTTCAGCGGCTGCTCGGTGACGGGAGCCAGTGGGGGCTGCGACTCGAGTACGTCACGCAGGCCCGCCCGGAGGGCATCGCGCAGGCCTTCGTCCTGGGTGCGGACTTCATCGGCGACGAGTCGGTCGCGCTGATCCTGGGCGACAACATCTTCTACGGTGTCGGCCTGGGACGGCAGCTCGCCGCCGACGGCGACCCGGTCGGCGGGCGGGTGTTCGCCTACCCGGTGGCCGACCCGACGGCCTACGGGGTGGTCGAATTCGACGTCGACGGCCGGGTGCTCTCGATCGAGGAGAAGCCGGAGAAGCCGAAGTCGCGCTACGCGGTACCGGGGCTCTACTTCTACGACAACCGGGTGGTCGAGATCGCTCGTCACCTCAGCCCGAGCGACCGGGGCGAGCTGGAGATCACGGCGGTGAACGAGGCGTACCTCAAGGCGGGTGAGCTGTCGGTGACGGTGCTGGACCGGGGCACCGCCTGGCTGGACACGGGTACGTTCGCCGCGATGATGCAGGCCGCCGAGTTCGTGCGGGTGATCGAGGAGCGGCAGGGCATGAAGATCGGCTGCGTCGAGGAGGTCGCCTGGCGGGCCGGCCTGATCGACGACGAGCAGCTGCGGGAGTTGGCCGAGCCGTTGACCAAGAGCGGGTACGGCGACTACCTGCTCGGCCTGGTGGATGCGGCGTACGACGGGGCGGTGGCCTGGTGAAGTTCCGGGAGCTGAGCATCGAGGGCGCCTGGGAGATCACTCCGCAGCAGCACGGCGACCCCCGCGGGCTCTTCATGGAGTGGTACCGCTTCGACCGGCTCGCCGCCGCCGTCGGTCACCCGCTCCGGCTGGCCCAGGGCAATCTCTCGGTCTCCGCGCGGGGGGTGGTCCGGGGGATCCACTTCGCCGACGTTCCTCCCGGCCAGGCGAAGTACGTCACCTGCGTGCGCGGGGCGGTCATCGACATGGTCGTCGACCTCCGGGTGGGTTCACCCACGTTCGGCCGGTGGGAGGCGGTCCGTCTCGACGACGTCGACCGCCGGGCGGTGTACCTCGGCGAGGGGCTCGGCCACGGCTTCTGCGCGCTCACCGACGACGCCACCCTGAGCTACCTCTGCTCCACCACGTACAACCCGGCCGCCGAGCACGCGGTACATCCCCTCGACCCGCAGCTGGCGATCGACTGGCCGGTCGAGACGCCGCTGCTGTCGGCCCGTGACGCGGCCGCGCCCACGCTGGCTCAGGCCCGCGAGTCGGGGCTGCTACCGGAGTACGAGACCTGCCGGGCGTTCACGGCCGGCCTGGCGTCGAGCGTCGGCTCCGCCTGACCGCGGCACCGTCGCGGCGTCCTGACAGTCGGTTCGGGGTGCCGGGACGGCCCCGGCCACAACCGGCCCGGGCCGCCGGTCGGCGGTGTTCAGCTGGACGGGCCGGCGGTGACCGGCTCGGCGGACACGTCGTCGGGTCGTTGGCGGGGCGAGCGCCATCGGCTCCGCACGGCCTCGCGGACGGTCCTGAGATCGGCGCCGATGGGCGTGCCCTCCCGGCGGAAGGAACGGGCGAGGGCCACCCCCAGCCCGATACCGAACCCACCCAGCGCCCCGGCGGCCGCGTGCAGCGGCCAGGCCACGGGCTCGGCACCATCCGGGACGGCGGCCGCCTTGATCACGGAGGCTTTCGCCTTGGTGGTGAGGCCGGCGGGCGGCAGGTCCCGGTCCGCGATCCGCTGCAGTTCGACGGCGAGGGCGTTGGCGATCTCCGCGGCGGTCTCGGCGTCGGGGTACGTGACGGCGACGTCGACCGCCAGGCTGTCCAGCGGGGACGACGCCACGATGTCGTCGGCCAGCTGCGCCGGCGTGTCCGGCAGGCCGAGCGATTCGATGACCGGGACGGTCAGCCGGGAGGTGTTCATCATGCTGGCGTAGCTCTTCACCCGACGCTGCATGTGTTTGCCGGCGTCCGGCGGCGGGGCGCTGGGGGGCTCCTGCGCGCCTTCGGCCACGAACGTGACCAGCAGCTGCACCTCGGATCGGTAGCTGGGGGGTTGACGTGCGGCCAGGACGCCGGTCCCGACCCCGCCGAGCAGCGCCAGCAGGACGATGGTGATCCAGTGTGCGCCGAAGTTGCGGGCGAGGTACATACGGCTCCAGGTCGGTCGGCCCTCGAAGAGCGCCAGACTACCTCTCGCGCCACCTCGCCCGACCGGGCCACGGTGGTCCCGTCGGCCGCTGCGGAAGACGAGCGCACTCGGCCTTACGGGCGATTGCGGGGCAGATCATGGTTCGGGTAGAAAGTGCCAGCGACGGGGACTCGTCGTACCCGCACAGCTACCGCATCTTCGGGGGAGACGAGTGGAAGGCGTGTCGTTGGTCGACGCTGCTCGATCGTGGTCGGGCCCTGACGCGACGGGCGTCCGGGACAGCGGGTGCTAGGTCTGCTGCGGCGATTCGTCTCACCCGAACGTCTCTACATCGCCGCGCTCGGCCTCACCGGCCTCGCCGCGCTCGTCTCGGTGACGCTGCCCGCGGCGGAACGCGGCGAACTGGCGGCGAACATGGTGAGCGCGACGATGGGTGCGGCGCTCGGCGGTCTGTCCCTCGACACGTTCCTGTTGTCCCGCCCGGCCGGCTGGATCTTCTCCCGGGGGCGGGTCTGGATCTTCACCATCGTCGGAGTGTCGCTGGGGCTCACGGCCGCGGTGGCGGCGCTGCTCACCGCGTTCGCCGGCATCGGCAGCTACGCCGTGGGCATCGGCGCCGCCTGCGGTCTCACGGTCTTCAACACGGCGGCGTCGCTGGGCCTGCGGCTCAAGCGGTTCTGGTTCGTGTACTCGATGCGCGCGGCCGGTGGCGCCGTCCTCGTGGCCGGCTACGCGATCCTCTTCCTGCGGGGCGAGGTCGACGGGAGTCTCTGGAGCGTTCTCTGGCTCGGCGTGCAGCTGGTCGCCGCAGCGGTTCTCGCCGGGGCCGTCCTGGTCTGGGCGCAGGGGTTCCGGCCGATCCCCGCGTCGACCGCCGGGCGC
This sequence comes from Micromonospora sp. 15K316, assembly GCF_004348525.1. Classification (GTDB taxonomy): domain Bacteria; phylum Actinomycetota; class Actinomycetes; order Mycobacteriales; family Micromonosporaceae; genus Micromonospora. The sequence continues at coordinate 6,931 of NZ_SMKG01000049.1, forward strand.
TCCGACTACCGCGCTGACCTCGTCGCCGTCGGGCAGCTGCACGTCGGGGTCTGCGCCCAGATGCTGACGTACCGGTTGAGCCAGATCCTGGTCGCCCGGTTCGCCGGCGCCGGCCCGCTCGGCGTCTACGCCCTCGCCGTGGCCGCCCTGGAATTCGCCCAGTCGGGCGCGGTGGTCAGGTCGCAGCGGATTCTGGCGGAACGGGATCCCGACGCGATCCAGGACCAGAGCAAGAAGGTCGTGAAGGCGGCACTGCCGGTGGCGTCCCTGGCCGTGATCGGGCTCGCCGCCCTCGGTCTGCTGGCTCCCGACTACCGCCACGCCTGGATCTTCGGCCTGTTGCTGCTGCCGGGAACGCTGGCGCTCTCGGCCGGTAAGACCTGGAGCGCCGCCCTGCTCAAGCGAAGCGGTGAGCGGGCCACGACCGGGGTCGCCCTCGTCACCATGTCCGTCTCGGCCGTCCTGTACTTTCTCCTCATCCCCTGGGTCGGCGCGTTCGGCGCCGCCCTGGCCTCGTCGGTCGCGTACGGGGTGTACGCGTTTCGCACCCGGCAGAGCCTGCACCGGTCTTCGCACCTTCTCCTCAATCGGATGGCATAGCGGTGGACGTCTCAATCATCGTGTTGACCTGGGAAGACTTCGATCGGACCAACGGTTGCGTGCGGTCGCTGCCGGCCGGCGCGGAGATCGTCGTCGTGGACAACGGCAGCGCCACCGAGATCAGTGCGGCGTTGCGCGCGATGTGCGACGAGACCGGCGCCAGGTACGTCCGGTCGGAGACGAACCTGGGCTACGCCAAGGGGATGAACCTGGGTGTGCGGCACAGCACCCGCTCGCGCGTGATCCTGTCGAACAACGACATCGTCGTCCGGCCCGGCGCCATCGAGGAGTTGATGGCGCGACTGGACGACCCGGCGGTGGGCGCCGCCTTCCCGAAGGTGCTGGACGCGACGGGGAAGGACCAGACGGCGGCGGGACGGTTCCTGACGGTCGGCGCCGGTCTCGGGCACGCCACGGGGCTGAGCCTGCTCTTCCCGCGGCTGCGGATCGTCTCCACCCCGGAGCACGGCGATTGGCTCTCGGGGCCCTTCGTCGCCATCCGCCGGCAGGTTCTCGACGAGATCGGTGGCGTGGACGAGTCGTCCTTCTTCTACTCGGAGGATCTGCGCCTGTGCTGGGCGGTGCGGCAGCTGGGGCTGCGGCTGGCCTACGTGCCGGAGTCCGTCGTGACGCACGAGGACGACGCGAGCGCCAAGCGCCGATGGGCGGTGGAGGAGATCTCCCGCCGGCAGACCCGGGAGTTCATCCGGGCCAGCCGCGAGTTGGCCGGCTGGCGCGGCAGCATCGCCTGCTCCGCGTACACGCTCGGGGTGCTCCTGCGGGCGGCTGTCGGGGGCGGATCAGCCCGGCGAGCGGTGGCCAGAGGCGCCATCGAAGGAATGACCGCACGATGAGGATCCTGTTCGTCTGCACCACCGGCGGATCGGGTCGGCGACAGCTCGGCGGCGCCGAGCGTTTCCTCATCGAGATGCTTCCGGCGCTGACCGCCGAGGGGGTGGAGGTCGTCGCCGCGACCCCCGACGACGAGGTGGCCGAATCGTTGCGGGCCTCCGGGATCCGCTGGCTTCCGCTCGGTGCGACGCGGCGGGTCGACCTGGCCTACGCGCGGGGGATCCGGCGGCTCGTCGACGAGTTGCGGCCGGACGTGGTGAGCGCCCACCTGCTGTCGGCGGCGATGCACGTACGCGCGGGGTTGGGCATCCAGGGACGCAGGACGCCGCTGGTGGTGGCCCTGCACAACAGCCTCTGGCAGTACCGTGACGCGGCGGAGTCGTTGCGGGCGAAGGCCGCGGTCCAGGCGAACATCAGCACCGACCTGATCTCCCGTCGGCTCAGGCCCCACGCCACCGTCGCGGTCTCCGCCTTCGAGGCCGAGGAGCTGAGGGTACGCGGACACGTCCGCGACGTCCACGTGATCAACAATCCGCTGCCGGCGGTGTGGCCGAACGTCGACGACACGCCCAACCTCGGGCCGGGAGACCCGGTCCGGGTCGGTTTCCTCGGCCGGATCGAGAAGGAGAAGGGCGCGGATCTGCTGCCGGAGATCGCCGCCGCGCTGCCCGAGGTCGAGTTCCTGATCGCGGGCGCCGGCACCGTTCCGGTGGCGTCGTCGCCGAACGTCAAGCTCGTCGGGCGGGTGGACGCGGCGGCGTTCCTGCAGAAGGTCGACTGCCTGCTCGTCCCGTCGCGGGTGGAGTCCTTCGGGCGCAGCGCCCTGGAGGCGATGTCCCTCGGGGTGCCGGTCGTGCACTCCGGCGTCGGCGGGCTGGCGGAGATCACCCGGCGGGCCACCGGCGTTCTCGGCTACGAGGCGGGCATGAACCCGGCGGCGATGGTGACGGCCATCCGGGCGGCGACACAGCGATCCGCCTACACGGAGCAGCGCCGCGAACTGGCGCGCGAGTACGCGATCGAGTATTCCTTCGCCCGGTGCGTACAGAACTGGCTCCAGCTTTACCGTACGGTCGCCGATGACCGGCGCTGAGCGGCGGCTCTGGTCCGTCGGCATCCCCGTCGTCGCCGGGGCGCTACTCCTGCTCGCCACCCGGAACGTCGGGGTCGCGATCACGATCGGACTGGCGGTCGGGGCCCTGCTGGCCGCCCGCTGCCGGATGTGGGCGCTGGCCGCCTGCGCGGCGGCGTGGAGTGCGGCCTTCCTCGCGGTGTGGGCCCTGCCCGGCCCCTACGACTCCTGGGCCGGCACGGCGGTGCTGCCCGTGCTCGCCGGGTACGTGACGGTCTTCCTCGTCGCGTGGTCCGTCGGCCGACGGGTGACCGGTCCGTCGTCCACCGTCGTCGCGTCGGCTCGGCCGTCGCTCTCCTGGCCATCCGAACGGCGGCTGCTGACCTACCTCTTCGTGCTGCTCGGCATCGCCGCGGTGACCGCTGCGGTCCGGTACCGCGGGGTGCTGCCGCCGCTTCTGGCCGACAATCCGGACGCCGCGCGGCAGGTGCTACGCCAGCAGTCCAACATCGTCATCGGATTGCTCTCCGAGGCGTGGACCCTCGGGATGGCCATCTCGCTGCTGCGCGCCCTCTCCGGGACGCTACGGGGTTCGCTCATCTTCTACGCTCTCGCCGGCGTCTTCACGGTCGGCGCGGCCCTCGGTGCGAGCAAGAACTCGGTGCTCGTGGGGGTGGCTCCCGCGCTCATCACCGCGCTGTCGGTGCGTCGTCCACCGTGGCGGATGGCGCGGCTCCTGCCGACCCGGCTGCTGCCGACGAAGTCCGTTTCGAAGACGACAGTCGTTCTTCTCATCGGCGCCGTGGCGCTCGGGGCCGCCGTCTATCTCGGCGGGCAGCGTACGCTCGCGGGCACCGGCACCTTCGAGACCGAGTTCCGGTCACGGTACGGCAACAACGCCTTGGCCAGCAGCGCCGGCTCGCTCGACCTGTCGCTCAGCTCGTCGACGGAGACCTTCGGCCGGCTCTGGTCGCAGCGGGAACACCTCGACCCGGCGTACGGCGCCTACTCGCTGACCTTCCTGGGCTCCCGCGTCCAACCGCTGGTCGGCGAGGTCGACCTGTACGGCGTGACGTCCCAGCTCAGCCAGCCGTACTTCATGAACACGGCGACCTTCGCGGCCATCCCCCTGCTCGACTACGGTCCGGTCGGCGCCCTGTTCTTCTTCGCGGCGTTGGGGTTGGCGGTCGGCGCGAGCGAGCGCTGGTTCGAGTTCTCGACGGCGCCGGCGGAGCAGCTGGGGCGGGGCTTCATCGTGTACTTCGCCCTCTTCGGCATCTACGAGCTCTACCCGCTCATCTATCCAACCTGGCTGAGCCTGGTGCCCGGGCTCTGGATCCTGCATCGGCTGGGGAGACCCGCGACATGAACACGGCGCCCTTCACGGGCCTCACGATCGTCACCGTCCTCTACCGCTCCGGCGAGATGTTGGCGCAGACCCTGCCGACCTGGGCACGCAGCGCCCGGGAGCTGCCGGTGCGGTTCATCTTCGCCGACAACTGGCCGCAAGACGGCTGCGAGAAGGTCGTCGCGGAGCACGTCGACGCCGCGCGGTACGAGTACCTGCCGGACTCGTCGAATCCCGGCTTCGCGGCGGGTTGCAACCGGGCGGTCGCGGCCGTGACCACGAGCCACGTGCTGCTGCTGAATCCCGACGTCTGGCTGCCCGAGGACGCCCTGGACCGGCTCTGCGCCGCCATCGCGGACGACCCCGGGTCGCCGATCGCGATCGGCCTGGCGATGCACGGCGGCGAGTACGTGGGCATCAGCCTGAATCCCATCTCGCTCTTCATCGACCGGCCCGCGCGCTCCACACGGGCGGCGATAGGCCCGTCGGGCGGCGCAGCCGTCTTCCCCACCGCGCTGTTCCACCGGTTCGGGGGTTTCTACGAGCACCTCTTCGCCTGGGGCGAGGACGCCGACCTCGCCCTACGCCTCTACGCCGACGGATCGCGCACCCGGGAGCTGGACCTCGTGCTTCCGCACGCCGGTGGTCACAGCGTCGAGGGCGACAACAAGCTCCAGGGCTTCCGCGCGTTCCTGCTGGCCCGCAACCGGCTCCTGGTCGCGGCCCGCACCTTCACCTGGCCGTTGATGCTCGTCGCGATCCCCGTGCTCGCGGTGGCGCACCTCGCGCTGGCCGCCCGCCGCGCCCGCCAGGGACTGCTGCGGCCGTTCCTCCGCGGCGTCGGGCGTGGCCTGCTCGAAGGGCCGGCCGCTCGCCGCCAGTGGAAGGGCCGCCGGTTCGGCTTCGCATCCCTGTACGGCTACCTCACAGTTCGGAGAGCGTGATGGCAGGACATCGCTGGAGCGTCGTAACCGTCACCTACAACTCGGCGGAGACGCTGCGCCGCTGCTGGCGTGCCGAGGCCAGGCCGTACGAGTGGATCGTCGTCGACAACTCGTCCTCCGACGACTCCGTGGCGGTCGCCGAGGAGCTGGGTGCGCGGGTCGTCCCGCTGGCGGAGAACGTCGGATTCTCCCGGGCCAACAATGTCGGAGTCCGCCAGGCCGCGGGCGAGTACGTCCTCTTCGCCAACCCGGACCTCGAGGTCGGCCCGGACGGCTTCGACGTGCTGGCGCGGCACCTCGACCACCACGGCGGACTGGCCGCGCCTCAACTGCTCTCGTCGGACGGCGTCGCGCAGCCGAACGGTCGCGGCTTCCCCTACGCGACGGCGAAGGTGGGCAACCGCAAGGTCTGGCCGCTGTCCCGGATGCACGCGTCGTACCGGCTGACGGCCGCGCCCGGTGAGGCACGCTGGGTGGCCTGGGTGATGGGGGCGGCGGTCGCCGCGCGCACCGAGGACTTCATCGACTTCGGCGGCTGGAACGAACGGTTCTTCCTCTACTACGAGGACCACGAGCTCGGGCTGCGGGCATGGCGCAAGGGACTGCCCGTCGCGCTGATCGGCGATGTCCGGTGGACCCACCACTGGGGCCGGGCCACGAACTCGTTCCGGTGGTCGCGCGCGCACACGCTGGAGTTGCAGAGCGCCCGGACCTTCTTCGGCATGTTTCCCGAGTTCCTGACGGGGCTGCCGCCGGCCTCCCGCCGCCACCGGGCGGCAGCCCGGCTGATCGGTTCACCGGTGTCGCCCGTCCCCGCCCCCCGGCGAGGCGAGCCGTCGCCGGCACCGGTCCGGCCGACCGTCGACTGAGCCGTGTCACCGGACGCCCTTCTCCGGCGCCGATGCGCGGCCCGCTGACACCGACGCCTCTTTGGTAGCGTCGCGCCGTGTCCGAGACGCGCCCGCCTTGGGCCCTTTCCACATCTGTGGCCTTCACGTCGGACCTTCACCCGCCGGTGCTGCCCCCGCCGGCCAGCACCCCACCGAGGTCCGGCGTGGCCGGGCGGGCGCCGCGGAGCCGCCCGGCGCCGATGCCGTACTGGCCGATCGCCGCCGTCATCATCGCGCTCGGCGTGGTGCTACGGGTCCGCCAGTGGTCGTTCGCACGCAGTTTCTGGGGCGACGAGCTGTACGTGGCGCACAACCTCCGTGACCGGGGCTACCTCGACCTGTTGGAGCCGCTGGCGTTCAGTCAGACGGCCCCGCCGGGGTGGTTGTGGTTGGAGCGCCTCTCGCTCGAACTCTTCGGTGCGACCGAACAGTCGTTGCGGCTCGTACCGTTGCTCTTCGGGCTGGCGCTGCTGCCGCTGGTCGGATACCTCGGGCGCCGGCTCATGCCACCGCCGTCCGCGCTCGCGGCGCTGCTCCTCGTCGCGATCGCGCCGTTCCTGGTCGGCTACTCCAACGAACTCAAGCAGTACAGCGCGGACGCCTTCTGCGTGACGCTGCTCGTCGGGATCGCGCTCCTGCTGACCCGTCACGAGCTGACCTGGCGCGGCGGCCTGGTCTTCTGGACGACGTCGCTGGCCGTGCTGGTGCTGAGCACGCTGGCCATCCCGGTCGTCGGCGCCCTCACGGTGTTGCTCGCCGTCCACGCGCTGGCCCGCCCGGGCCGCGACCGGGCGGAGCGGCTGCGGGAGCTGGCACGCTTCGTCGCGCCGGCGCCGGTCTGGATCGTCGCCGCGGTGTGGGTCTACGTCGGCCTGCTGGCGCCGGGGTTGAGCGATCCTCAGTTGAAGGCCTACTGGCGGGGCAAGTCGATCTACCCGGCACACCCGTTGAGCGATCTGTCCGCCACTGTGGACTGGGTCGGCGCGACCTACCGGACCCTGGCCACCGTGCCCTTCGTGGTCTGGTCGATCTGGGTCGTCGTCCCGTTGCTGGCGGTCGGCGCGGTCCTGTGCTGGCGCCGGCTGAATCCGCTCGCCGTGTTCATCCTGCTCGCCCCGTTGGCGGTCGGTCTCGGCGGCGCCGCCTTGTCGATCTATCCCTTCAACGGGAGGCTGGCGCTCTACGCCGTGCCGTCGTGGCTGATGCTGGCCGGCTTCGCGGTCGCGTCACCGCGTGCCCGGCACCCGGTTCTCGGCTGGATCGGCTGGGGCGCGGGAGCCGCCCTGGTCGTCGCGCTGGCGGTGCCGCAGCTGGCGATGGACGTGGTCGTCACGGCGAACCCCGCGCGGGCATTCCACCAGGGTGGTGGCGCCAACGTGGCCGACTACCGGTCCGCGCTGGGCCACCTGCGTGCCGAGCTCCGCCCCGGGGACCTGGTCCTGGCGACCCCGGTGGCGTGGAACGCGCAGGCCTACTACGGCCCGCCGACGGACGGTTACGTGGTTCCGGCCGAGCCGGGCGGCTGCGCGAGGCAGCCGGTGTCGACGCTGCTGGCCGGGCGATCGCGGGTGTGGCTGTTCCAGGCCACCGACTGGGACGAGCCGCAGAACCGCGACCTGATCGTGCGGCTCGGCAGTGGTGGGGCAGCCGTCACCGAGCGGACGTTCCGCGGTGCCCGGGTGGTGCGGTTCGACCTCACCGGCACCGCGGCCGTGGGCGACGACGTCTGCCTGGTGCCGCCGCCGAGGGGCGGCGGCGTCCGCTAGCGCCGGGCGTCGGCTCGGGCGCCGAACGCGGGTGGACCGAGGACCGGCCCACCCGCGGGGAGAGTTCGGAGCGGCGGCGGAGAGGTCAGCTGGTCCGCTTCCACACGTCGCGCAGCGCATCCCAGTTGCCGGCGATTCCGGCCGCGCACGGAGTCTCGAAGTAGACCGCGGTCATGCTGTCGTCGCGGTCCCACCAGATTCCGCAGACGGGACGCCCGTCGTGCCCGTTACCCGCGTACTCGACGTAGCTGCCGGGCGCACCGCTGGCTCCGCCCGTGGTCTTCGACGCCTCCCGCAGCCCTGGTGCGAGCGCCCGGTTGACGACGCCCATCTGCTGGCGGTGGGTACGCGCCGCGGTCTTCTTCTCCGCCGACTCGTAGACCGCGAAGTGCACCGACAGGCTGAGGTACCGGCAGAAGACGTGCCGCTTCTCACCGTCCGGCAACTCCGGGCCGCCGACCTCCGTGTCGACGGCGCATCCGCCCACCTCGGGCAGCCAGGGCTCCGCGATCGGGGCGAGGTCCGCGTCGAACTTGGCTTTGTTCAATGAGTACTGGGTCGCCTCGTAGAGCGGTGGGGAGGCGCTGGTCGACGGATCCGGCGTGTCGCCGCCGCCGAGCGCTCCACCCGAGAGGAGTCCGGCCCCGCCGGCCAGGACGGCGGCCAGGACGACGGCGCCGATCCAGAGCCCGGTCCGGCTGCGAGGCGGCCGCGCGACCGGGGCGATCCGGGGCTCGCCGGACGTGTCGAGCGGGTTCGGCGTGGTGGGAACCGGTGGGACGGCCGGTCCGGATTGCGCCACCGGCGGGTGGGCCCAGCCCTCGATGGGCGGCACGGTCGGCAGCGCGGCGGTGTGCAGGGTCCAGGGCGCGCCGGACGTCGGCTGCGGCGCGCCGGAGACCGGCGAACCGGAAACCTGCTGCGGGGCGCCCGACACGGGTGGACCGGAGACCTGCTGCGGCACCCCGGAGACCGGGGAGGGTTGTCCGTCGTCTGCGGTGGGTACTGGTTGGTACTCCTGACCCAGGGCCTGGAACAGCTTCTCCGCGCCGGGGCCGACCTCCGCCGAGTAGGCCACCCACGGCTCGGGCGCGGAGAAGTCGGCGTACATGAAGGCCAGGCCGTCCGGCATCTGCGACATGCTGTTGGCGATGCCCGCGAAGCTCTCCCGCCAGCCCGGTGTGTTCGCGGCGGCGGCGTCGAGCACGGCCACCGTGACGAACCGCCCCTGCCCGTCAATCGCAGCCCAGGCCTTACCCACCGGGCAGATGCCCAGCATGTGGGTGAACCGGTACGGGCCTACCGACTGCATGTGCACTCCTCTGCTCGACCGCCCTGCGGATCCTACCGATCGCCCGCCCGGCCGGTCGCCCGCCGGTCGGCCGATCGACAGCTCGTCCGCTGGACGACGGAGCGTGCGGGGTTGCCCTCTGAAAGTTTTCATGCATAGAGTCACGGTGTGAATGAAGGAGCCGTCGCCGTGCCCACGCAGCGCGTGCTCGACCTCTTCCACGGCGTCCGGCTCACCCCCACCCAACGCCGGATCGCGCACTGCCTCGTGCAGCACGCCCCGACCGCGGCCTACCTCTCCGCCGCCGAGGTGGCCGAGCTGGCCGGGGTGAGCCAGCCGTCGGTCACCCGGTTCGCCGTGGCGCTCGGGCACGACGGCTACCCCGCGCTCCGGCGGCGGCTGCGCGAACTGACCGCCGGCGCCCCGGACGGCCGGGCCGACGGCGGCAACGAACTCCAGCAGGCCGTCCGCGCCGAGATCGGCAACCTGGACCGGCTCGCCGGCGAACTCGCCGACCGTGACCGGATCGCCGACACCGGGAAGCTGCTCGCCGCCAGCCGGCCACTCCCGGTCCTGGGCCTGCGCGCCGCCGCGCCGCTGGCCGCGTACTTCGCCTACTTCGCCGCGAAGGTGCACCCGGACGTGCGGGTGCTCGACGACGGCGGCAGCCTGCTCACCGACCGCCTCGAGCAGGCCGCCGCGGCGGGGGCGGGCGCCCTGCTCGCCTTCGTCCTCCCCCGCTACCCACGGGAGACCCTGGACGCGCTCCGCGAGGCCCGCGCCGCCGGGCTCACCGTGGTGGCGATCACCGACTCGCCGGTCAGCCCGGCCGCCGAACACGCCGACGTGCTGCTGCCCGCCGCCGTCGGCGCCGACCTCGTCTTCGACCTGCACACCGCCCCGATGGCCCTGGCCATGGTGCTGCTCCAGGCGATCTGCGACGCCGCGCCGGCCGACACCCAGCGTCGGCTGGAGGCGTTCGAGTCGTCCGCCGCCCGCCGACAGCTGTTCCTCGACTGAGAGGGGATCCGAGATGTCCCAACCCGTCCGCGCCGCCCGTGGCACCGAGCGCATCGCCCGTGGCTGGCCGCAGGAGGCCGCGCTGCGGATGCTGATGAACAACCTGGACCCGGAGGTCGCCGAGCGCCCCGAGGACCTGGTGGTCTACGGCGGCACCGGCAAGGCCGCCCGGGACTGGCCGTCGTACCACGCGCTGGTGCGTACGCTGACCGACCTGCGCGACGACGAGACGATGCTGGTGCAGTCCGGGCGCCCGGTCGGTGTGCTGCGCACGCACGAGTGGGCGCCGCGGGTGCTGCTCGCCAACTCCAACCTCGTCGGGGACTGGGCGACCTGGCCGGAGTTCCGCCGGCTGGAGCAGCTCGGTCTCACCATGTACGGGCAGATGACCGCCGGCTCCTGGATCTACATCGGCACCCAGGGCATCCTCCAGGGCACGTACGAGACGTTCGCGGCGGTCGCGGCGAAACGGTTCGGCGGCAGCCTCGCCGGCACGCTGACGCTCACCGCCGGCTGCGGCGGGATGGGCGGCGCGCAGCCGCTCGCGGTCACCATGAACGGCGGCGTCTGCCTGATCGTCGACGTGGACCGGTCCCGGCTGGAGCGGCGGGCGCACGACCGCTACCTGGACGAGATCGCCGACTCGCTGGACGACGCGATCGAGCGGGCGCTCACCGCGAAGCGGGAACGCCGTGCCCTCTCCGTCGGCGTGGTGGGCAACGCCGCCGTCGTCTTCCCCGAGCTGCTGGTCCGGGGCGTCGAGGTCGACATCGTCACCGACCAGACCAGCGCGCACGACCCGCTGTCGTACCTGCCCGTCGGGGTGGAGCTGGCCGACGCCCGGGACTACGCGGCGGCGAAGCCGGCCGAGTTCACCGACCGGGCGCGGGCGTCGATGGCCCGGCATGTGGCGGCGATGGTCGGCTTCCTCGACGCCGGCGCGGAGGTCTTCGACTACGGCAACTCCATCCGGGGCGAGGCGCAGCTCGGCGGCTACGAGCGGGCGTTCGACTTCCCCGGCTTCGTGCCGGCGTACATCCGGCCGCTCTTCTGCGAGGGGAAGGGCCCGTTCCGGTGGGCGGCCCTCTCCGGCGACCCGGCGGACATCGCCGCCACCGACCGGGCGATCCTCGAACTCTTCCCGGAGAACGAGTCCCTCGCGCGGTGGATCCGGATGGCCGGTGAGCGGGTGGCGTTCCAGGGGCTGCCGGCACGCATCTGCTGGCTGGGCTACGGCGAGCGGGACAAGGCGGGCGTGCGGTTCAACGAGATGGTCGCCTCGGGGGAACTCTCCGCCCCGGTGGTGATCGGCCGGGACCACCTGGACGCCGGCAGTGTGGCCAGCCCCTACCGGGAGACCGAGGCGATGGCCGACGGCTCCGACGCGATCGCCGACTGGCCGCTGCTGAACGCGCTGGTCAACACGGCGAGCGGCGCGTCCTGGGTCTCCATCCACCACGGTGGCGGGGTGGGCATGGGTCGCTCGATCCACGCCGGCCAGGTGTGCGTGGCCGACGGCACCGCGCTGGCGGGCCAGAAGATCGAGCGGGTGCTCACCAACGATCCCGCGATGGGGGTGATCCGGCACGTGGACGCCGGCTACGACACCGCCCGCGAGGTGGCCGAGCGCACCGGCGTCCGCGTCCCCATGACCGAGGGTGCCGCGTGAGCGACCTCGCCGCACGGTTCCGGAAGCTCTGGGACGAGATCGCGCCGATCGGGCGGGACGCGGGTAGCGGCGGCTACCTGCGGTACGCGCTGACCGAGCCGGAGCTGCGGCTGCGCGGCTGGTTCCGGGAGCAGGCCGAGCAGCGTGGCATGCCGGTCACCGAGGACGGCAACGGCAACCTCTTCGCCTGGTGGGGTGACCCGGAGGCGGGCGACGCCGTGCTGACCGGCAGCCACTTCGACTCGGTGCCGCACGGCGGGGCGTACGACGGTCCGCTCGGCATCGTGAGCGCGCTCCTCGCCGTCGACGAGCTGCGGGACGCGGGGGTCACCCCGACCCGGCCGCTGGCCGTCGGCGCGTTCGTCGAGGAGGAGGGTGCCCGGTTCGGCGTACCGTGCCTGGGTTCGCGGCTGCTCACCGGCGCGTTGCCGGCGGAGCGCGCGGCGGTGCTGCGGGACGCCGACGGGGTGAGCTTCGCCGAGGCGCTGGGCCACGCGCCGGCCGGCGCCCGCCCGGAGCTGCTGGGCCGGTTCCGGTCCTTCGTGGAGCTGCACGTCGAGCAGGGCCGCGCGCTGGCCGACACCCAGGACGCGGTGGCGGTGGCGAGCGCGATCTGGCCGCACGGCCGCTGGCGTTTCGACTTCGGCGGCGAGGGCAACCACGCCGGCACGACCCGGATGGCCGACCGCCGCGACCCGATGCTGACGTACGCGTTCACGGTGCTCGCCGCGAACAAGGAGGCCCGGCTGCGCGGCGCGCACGCCACGGTCGGCCGGGTGTCCGTGGAGCCGAACGCCACCAACGCGATCCCGTCCCGGGTGATCGGCTGGCTGGACGCCCGCGCGGCCGAACCGCAGACCCTGACCGGGCTGGTGGAGGCGGTGCACGACAAGGCGGTCGAGCGGGCCCGCCGCGACGGCACCGAGGTCACGCTGACGGAGGAGTCGGCGACGCCGCTGGTCGCCTTCGACGGCGGGCTGGCCGACCGGCTGGCCGGGCTGCTGGACGCGCCGGTGCTGCCGACCGGGGCCGGCCACGACGCCGGGGTGCTCGCCGGGCACCTGCCGACGGCCATGCTCTTCGTCCGCAACCCGACAGGGGTGTCGCACTCCCCCGCCGAGTCCGCCACCGACGCCGACTGCGCCGCGGGCGTGGCCGCGCTGGCCCGGGTGCTGACGGAGCTGGCGTGCTGACCCCCACCCGCTGGCTGGCCGAGTACGCCTGGCTGCCCGACCACGCCGAGCCGGTCGCCGACGTGCTGATCGAGGCGGTGGACGGCCGCTTCACGACTGTCACGCCGCTGGCCCGCGCGGGCACGCCGGCCGCCGGCGTCGAAGTCCTCACCGACGTGGTGCGGCTGCCCGGGCTGACCCTGCCCGGGCTGGCCAACGCGCACTCGCACGCCTTCCACCGGGCGCTGCGCGGGCGTACGCAGGGCGGGCGCGGTGACTTCTGGACCTGGCGGGACCAGATGTACGCCCTCACCGGCCGCCTCGACCCGGACTCGTACCTGGCGCTGGCCCGGGCCACCTTCGCCGAGATGGCGCTGGCCGGGATCACCTGTGTGGGCGAGTTCCACTACCTGCACCACGGCCCGGGCGGCACCCCCTACGACGACCCGAACGCGATGAGCGCGGCGCTGGTCGAGGCCGCCGCCCAGGCCGGTATCCGGATCACCCTGCTGGACGCCTGCTACCTGACCGCCTCGGTGGACGGTGCGCCGCTGACCGGGCCGCAGCTGCGTTTCGGTGACGGCGACGCCGCGCGGTGGGGCGAGCGGGCGGCCGGGTTCACGCCGTCCGGCGGGCACGCCCGGGTCGGCGCGGCGGTGCACTCGGTGCGGGCCGTACCGGCCGAGCAGCTCGACACGGTGGCCCGGTGGGCCCGCGAGCGGGACGCCCCGCTGCACGTGCACCTCTCGGAGCAGCCGGCCGAGAACGACGCGTGCCGGGCGGTGCACGGCCGCACCCCGACCGGACTGCTCGCCGACCGGGGGGTGCTCGGCCCGGCCACCACCGCCGTGCACGCCACCCACCCGACGAGTGCCGACCTCGGCCTGCTCGGCGAGCACCGGACCGGCGTCTGCCTCTGCCCCACCACCGAGCGGGACCTGGCGGACGGCATCGGGCCCGCCCGCCGGATGGCCGACGTCGGCATACCGCTCAGCCTGGGCAGCGACAGCCACGCGGTGATCGACATCTTCGAGGAGGCGCGGGCCGTGGAGTTGGACGAGCGGCTGCGCAGCCAGCGCCGCGGCCACTTCGTGGCGGCCGACCTGGTGACCGCGGCGACCGCCGCCGGGCACACCGCGCTGGGCTGGACCGACGCCGGCCGGCTCGCCGTCGGCGCCCGCGCCGACCTGGTCACCGTACGGTTGGACACCGCCCGGACCGCCGGCGTGCCGCCGGTCGGCGTGCTCTTCGCGGCCGGCGCCGCCGACGTCGACACGGTGGTCGTGGACGGACGGACGGTCGTCGCCGGCGGCCGGCACCGCAGTGTCGACGTCCCCGCCGAGTTGCGGGCGGCCATCGCGGAGGTGACCTCGTGAGCACGGACCTCTGGCCGACCCGGCCGGTACGGCCCGGCGACCCGGCGCGGCCGACCGTGCGCGGCAGCGGCAGTCTGCTCGTGGACAACATCGGCGAGCTGGTGACCAACGCCTCCGGCGACGGCACGGGCGGTCCGCTGGGCATCCACCGCGACGCCGCCCTGCTGGTGGAGGACGGGCAGGTCGCCTGGGTGGGGCCGGCCCGGGGCGCGCCGGCCGCCGACCGGCGCATCGACGCCGGGGGCGCCGCGGTAATCCCCGGTTTCGTGGACAGCCACGCGCACCTGGTCTTCGCCGGGGACCGGGCGGCCGAGTTCGCCGCCCGGATGGCCGGCCAGCCCTACACCGGCGGCGGCATCCGCACCACTGTCGGCGCCACCCGCGCCGCCCCGGACAGCGAGCTGCGGGCCACGGTGCGGCGGCTGCGCGACGAGGCGCTGCGGCAGGGCACCACCACCATCGAGATCAAGAGCGGGTACGGCCTCACCGTCGCCGACGAGGCCCGCTCGCTGCGGATCGCCGCCGAGTTCAGCGAGGACACCACGTTCCTCGGCGCGCACGTCGTCCCGGCCGAGTACGCCGACCGCCCCGACGACTACGTGGGGATGGTGTGCGGGCCGATGCTCGCCGCCGCCGCCCCGTACGCCCGCTGGATCGACGTGTTCTGCGAGCGGGGCGCCTTCGACGTGGACCACGCCCGCGCGATCCTCGCCTGCGGGCAGGCCGCCGGACTGGGCGTGCGGGTGCACGCCAACCAGCTCGGCCCCGGCCCGGGCGTGCAACTCGGTGTCGAGCTGGGGGCGGCCAGCGTGGACCACTGCACCCACCTCTCCGACGCCGACGTCGACGCGCTCGCCGCCACCGGCACGGGGGACGGCGCGGCGTCCACGGTGGCCACCCTGCTGCCCGGGGCCGAGTTCTCCACCCGCTCGCCCTACCCGGACGCGCGGCGGCTGCTCGACGCGGGCGTCACCGTGGCGCTGGCGACCGACTGCAACCCCGGCTCGTCGTACACCTCGTCGATGCCGTTCTGCATCGCGCTCGCCGTACGCGAGATGCGGATGACCCCGGCGGAGGCGGTCTGGGCCGCGACCGCCGGTGGCGCGCGGGCGCTGCGCCGCGACGACGTGGGCGTGCTGCGCCCCGGCGCCCGCGCCGACCTGATCGTCCTCGACGCCCCCACCCATCTGCACCTGGCCTACCGGCCCGGTGTGCCCCTGATCCGCCAGGTCCTGCACAACGGAGTACCACAGTGAGTGAGCAGTGCGAACGAACCGTCAAGCACAGCCGGTCTGAGGCTCGTGTCGTCGGCGAGCGAAGCGAGGCGACGGCATGACCGTGACCATCCAGCCCACCGGGATCACCCCCGCCGACGTCCTCGCCGTGGCGCGCGGCGGCGCCAAGGTGGTGCTCGACCCGGCCGCCACGGAGGCCATGGCGACCAGCCGGGCGATCGTGGACGGCATCGAGGCCGCCGGCCGGCCCGTCTACGGCGTCTCCACCGGCTTCGGCGCGCTGGCGAACACGTTCGTCGCCCCGGAACGTCGGGCCGAACTCCAGCACGCGCTGATCCGCTCGCACGCCGCCGGCGTGGGCGCGCCCATGCCGCGGGAGGTGGTCCGGGCGATGATGCTGCTGCGGGTCCGCTCCCTCGCGCTGGGCCGCTCCGGGGTCCGGCCGCTGGTCGCCGAGGCCCTGGTCGACCTGCTCAACCACGACATCACCCCGTGGGTGCCGGAGCACGGCTCGCTCGGCGCCTCCGGTGACCTCGCCCCGCTGGCACACTGCGCGCTGGTGCTGCTCGGTGAGGGCTGGGTGCTCGGCCCGGCCGGCGAACGGCTCGACGCGGCGGACGCGCTGCGCCAGGCCGGCCTGGCGCCGATCGAGCTCGCCGCCAAGGAGGGGCTGGCGCTCATCAACGGCACCGACGGCATGCTGGGCATGCTGCTGCTCGCCCTGCACGACGCCGCCCACCTCTTCACCATGGCGGATGTGACCGCCGCGCTCGCCATCGAGGCGATGCTCGGCTCGGAGCGACCGTTCCTGCCCGAGCTGCACAGCATCCGTCCGCACCCCGGCCAGACGACGTCGGCGGCGAACATCTACCGGCTGCTGCAGAACTCGGCGGTGATGGACTCGCACCGGGACGACCTGGCGCACGCCGTCCAGGACGCCTACTCGATGCGCTGCGCGCCGCAGGTCGCCGGCGCGGCCCGGGACACCCTCGACTTCGCCCGTACGGTGGCCGACCGCGAGCTGATCTCGGTGGTGGACAACCCGGTGGTGCTGCCGGACGGCCGGGTCGAGTCGACCGGGAACTTCCACGGCGCGCCGCTCGGCTTCGCCGCGGACTTCCTCGCCATCGCCGCCGTCGAGGTCGGGGCGATCGCCGAACGGCGGGTCGACCGGCTGCTCGACGTCACCCGCTCCCGGGACCTGCCGGCGTTCCTCTCCCCCGACGCCGGGGTGAACTCCGGCCTGATGATCGCCCAGTACACGGCGGCCGGGATCGTCGCGGAGAACCGCCGGCTCGCCGCGCCCGCCTCGGTGGACTCGCTGCCCACCAGCGGTATGCAGGAGGACCACGTCTCGATGGGCTGGGCGGCGGCCAAGAAGCTGCGCACGGTCCTGGACAACCTGACCAGCGTGCTCGCGGTGGAGCTGCTGGCCGCGGTGCGGGGCCTTCAGCTGCGTGCCCCGCTCACCCCGTCGCCGGCCGGGCGGGCCGCTGTCGAGGCGCTCGGGGGTGTCGCCGGTGAGCCGGGCCCGGACGTTTTCCTCGCCCCGCTCATGGAGGCCGCCCGGGAGGTGCTGCGCGGCCCCGACCTGCGCGCCGCCATCGAACGGGAGCTCGGCCCGCTGAGCTGACCCACCCGCCCACCGCCTCGTGCACGCGGAGCGTGGCCATCCCGCGTCGGATGGCCACGCTCCGCGTGTTCGGGCGCGTTACGAGGCGCGGGTCAGCTCGCCGGTGGGAGGAGCTTCGCGACCAGCTTGGCCAGCTCGCGCAGCGCCTTGCCGCGGTGGCTGACCGCGTCCTTCTCCTCCGGCGTCAGCTCGGCGTTGGTCCGGGTCTGCCCGTCGCCCACGAAGATCGGGTCGTAGCCGAAGCCGCCGTCGCCACGCGGGGCGCGCAGCAGCCGGCCGGGCTGCCGACCGTCGACCAGGTGCTCCTTGCCGCCGGGCAGCACCAGGGCGACGGCGCAGACGAACGAGGCGGTGCGGTGCTCGTCCGGCAGGTCGGTGACCTGGTCGAGCAGCAGCTGGAGGTTCGCCTGGTCGTCGCCGTGCCGGCCGGACCAGCGGGCGCTGAAGACGCCGGGCATTCCGCCCATCGCGTCGACCGCCAGGCCCGAGTCGTCGGCGACGGTGGGCAGGCCGGTGCGCCGGAACCCCTCCCGCGCCTTGATCAGCGCGTTCTCGCCGAAGGTCAGGCCCGTCTCCGGCAGCTCCGGGTACTCCTCGACGTCGTCGAGGCCCAGCAGCGCGACCCGGTGCGCGCCGAGCGCACCGTCGAGAATCCGCTGCAACTCCACCAGCTTCTTACGGTTCCGGGTGGCCAGCAGGACCTTGTTCATGGTGTTCCGCCTTTGCTCGCGACTGCGGGGCTCGCAGGCTCACTCCTCGCGCTCAGGAGAGAGCCTTCCGCTGGATCTCGGCCAGTTCCGCGCAACCCGCCACCCCCAGGTCGAGCAGGGCGTCGAGCTGGCTGCGGGGAAACACGCCCGCCTCCCCGGTGCCCTGCACCTCGACGAAGTCGCCGGTGCCGGTGCAGACCACGTTCATGTCGACCTCGGCCGCCACGTCCTCGGCGTAGCAGAGGTCGAGGCGCGCCTCGCCCCCGATGACGCCGACGCTCACCGCGGATACCGAGCGGTGCATCACCGTCTCCGGCTTGCCGGCCAGCGCCTTGCGCTCGGCGAGCCAGCTGACCGCGTCGTACAACGCCACGTACGCGCCGGTGATGGCCGCCGTCCGGGTGCCGCCGTCGGCCTGGAGCACGTCGCAGTCGAGGACTATCGAGTTCTCGCCGAGCGCCTTCAGGTCGACGCTGGCGCGCAGGCTGCGACCGATCAGCCGGGAGATCTCATGGGTACGTCCACCGACCTTTCCGCGGACGCTCTCCCGGTCGGATCTGGTGTTGGTGGCCCGGGGCAGCATCGCGTACTCGGCGGTGACCCAGCCGAGGCCGGAGCCCTTGCGCCAGCGGGGCACCCCCTCGGTCACGCTCGCCGTGCAGAGCACCCGGGTGGCGCCGAACTCGACGAGCACGGAGCCCTCCGGATGGGTGCTCCACCCCCGGGTCAGCGTCACCGGTCGGAGTTGGTCGGGCTGTCGCCCGTCGGGTCGTGCCATGCCTGCACCCTATGCGGTTCGCCGTTCCGGCCGCGCCGCGGTGTCCCCGACCCGCCCGCCACGCACGCGGCCGACCGGGCCGGCCCCGCACGCCGGCCTTCCGGGCCGAGCGGGCCGAGCGGACCGGGCCGAGCGGAGCGGGCCTGGGCCGCACCGAGGTGCGGGCCGCGGATCGGCCGTCAGGCCGGGGCGGAGGGGGCGACCGGCTCGGCGGAGTGCACCCGGAGGAAGCCGGCCACCGCCGCCGGCCAGCTGTACTCCTCGGCCCGGGACCGGGCCGCCCGGCGCCGCTGCCCCTCCGGGTGGGCGAGCAGCCGGCTCACCGCCTCGGCGACGGCCTCCGGCCGGCCGGTCGCGGCCTGCCCGGCGGAGCCGACGACCTCCGGCAGCGCGCTCGCGGCGTTGACCACCACCGGCGTGCCGCTGGCCAGCGCCTCCAACCCGGCCAGTCCGAAGGTCTCCACCGGCCCGGGGGCGAGCACCACGTCGGCGCTGGCCAGCAGGGCCGCGACGGCGGACCGGTCGGGCAGGAAGCCGGTGAAGTGGACCGGCAGTCCGGCCGCGCGCCGCCGCAGCGCCGCCCGCATCGGACCGTCACCGGCCATCACCAGCACCGCGGGTACGCCCGCCCGGCGCAGCACGGCGACGGCGTCGACGGCCAGCTGCGGCCGCTTCTCCGGGGACAGCCGCGCGCAGTGCACGAGCAGCACCTCACCAGGGTCGGCGTACCGTCCGCGCACGGCGGCGTCGACCCGATCGGGGTGGAAGGTGTCCAGGTCCACGCCGAGCGGGGCCAGGTCCAGGTTGCGCGCTCCGATCCGGGTGAACTCCTCCGCCGCCCACCAGGTGGTGCAGACGATCCGGTCGTACGCCTCGGCGCTGCGCCGGTTGAGCCGGTCGGCGACGGTGCGACGCAGCCGGTCCGGCACACCCCACTGTCCCAGTAGGCCGGTCAGCGACTCGTGCGAGACCATCACGGCCGGCACACCGTTCGCCCGCGCCCAGCCGCCGGTCCAGCGCAGCGTGAACCGGTCGGAGACCTCCAGCCGGTCCGGTGCCAGCGCGCCGAGCAACCGGGTGAGCCGCTTCCGCCCGACCAGCAGCCGGTAGCCGCCGGTGCCGGGCAGTTGCGGGCCGGCCAGCGTGATCACCCGCCCCCAGGGGTGTTGCTCGTCGGCGTCGCGCGGGCCGGGCACCACGAGCACCGGCTCGTGCCCGGCGGCGCGGTACCCCTCGCCGAGGTGGTACAGCGCGGTCCGCAGCCCGCCCGAGCGGGCGGTGACGAAGTTGGCCAGCCGGACGATGCGCAGCGGGCCGGCGGTGGCCGCACCGGTCATGAGGCGGCGGGCAGCTGGGCGGCCGACGTCGAGCCGGCGCGTACGGCCTCGTAGTGCCCGATCAGCTCGTCGCCCACCGTCGCCCAGCTCCGCCGGCGGACCGCGCGCCGGGCGGCCTCCCCGTACGCGGCGCGGCGCGCCGGGTCCGCGCCGAGCACGGCCACCGCCGCGGCGAGCGCACCTCCGTCACCGGGCGGCACCAGCAACCCGGTGACGCCGGACTCCACGAGGTCGACGGGACCGCCGGCGGCGGGCGCCACCACGGGCACCCCGCTGGCCAGCGCCTCCTGCACGGTCTGCCCGAACGTCTCGTGCGGGCCGGTGTGCACGAAGATGTCCAGGCTGGCGTAGAGCCGGGCCAGGTCCTCGCCCTGCTGCACCCCGAGGAAGTCGACCTGCGGCAGGGCCCGGACCAGCTGCCGGCGGACCGGCCCGTCCCCGGCCACCACCACCCGTACGCCGGGGAGCTTCGCGGTCGCCGCCAGCAGGTCGACCCGCTTCTCCGGGGCGAGCCGGCCGACGTACCCGACCAGCAGCTCACCGTTCGGGGCGAGGCGGGCGCGCAGCTCCGCCGAGCGCTTCGCCGGCTGGAACCGCTCCGCGTCCACGCCCCGGCGCCACAGCCAGATCCGTTGCACCCCGTTCGCGATGAGGTCCGCGGCGGCCCGCGTGGAGGGGGCCAGGGTGCGGCCCACCGAGTTGTGGATCTCGCGGAGTCGTCGCCAGGCGGCCGTCTCTCCCCAGGAGAGCCGGTACGCGCGGGCGTACGAGGCGACGTCGGTCTGGTAGACGGCCACCGTCGGCAGGTCGTGCCGAGCCGCCAGCGTGGCCGCCCGGGCGCCGAGCACGAACGGGCTGGCCAGGTGGACCACGTCGGGCCGGTGACCCAGCAGCTCCCCGGTCAGCCGGGGGGTGGTGGGCACGCCCAGCCGGAAGCCCTGGTACCGCGGCATCGGCACGCTGGGGATCCGGACCACCGGGTACGGATGTTCGGTGGTGTCGTGGCGCGTGGCGCCGGGCGGGGCGGGCGCGATGACCAACGGCTCGTGGCCACGGGCGACCAGGTGTTCCGCCGTCCGGACGACGGAGTGGGCGACGCCGTTCACGTCCGGGGGGAACGACTCGGTCACGATGGCGATCCGCATGTGCACACCGTGCGGGTGTCACGGGTGCGTGAGGCGACCGGACGCTGACGGCCCGGCGAACACTACGGCAAGAGCGGTAGGCGTCCGGCGGGTCAGATGTCGTAACTCGCGCCGGGGCGCACCACCTCGAGCGGACCGGCGTACGCGGCGGCGGCCGACTCGACGGTGTGCGCCTCGCTGCCCCAGGCGGCCACCAGGTGGGTGAGCAGCAGCCGGCGGGCGCCCGCCTTGGTGGCCGCCTCGCCGGCCTCCCGGCCGGTCAGGTGCAGGTCCGGCGGGTTCTCCACACCGTCGAGGTAGCTCGCCTCGCAGAGGAAGACGTCGGCGTCCTGGGCCAGGCGCAGCAGCGCCTCGCAGGGGGCCGTGTCGGACGAGTAGCAGAGCACCCGGCCTTCGTGTTCCAGCCGCACCCCGTACGTCTCGACGGGGTGGTTGACGCGGTCGACGGTGACGGTGAGCGGGCCGATCGGGAACGTGCCGGGCTGCAGGCCGTAGAACTGGTAGACGTCGTCCATGCCGTCGCCGTCGCCGTACGCGGCCGCCAGCCGGTCGGGGGCGCCGGAGGGCGCGTAGACCGGCAGGGGCGGGTAGGGGCCGTCGGGCGCGTAGCGCCGGACCACCACGTACGTCACGGCGTCGAGGACGTGGTCGCAGTGCAGATGGGTGAGGAGGATCGCGTCCGGGGCGTGCAGGCCCGCGTAGCGCTGCAGGGTGGAGAGCGAACCGGAGCCGAAGTCGATCAGCAGCCGGAAGCCGTCGGCCTCGACCAGGTAGGCCGAGCAGGGGGCCTCCGGTCCGGGGAAACTTCCCGCGCAGCCCAGGACGGTCAGTCGCATCGAGTCGTCTCGCTGTCACGTTCCGTAGTCGTCACGTCGATCGGCGCTCGACTCATGATCTCGACCGACGCGTACGCCACGCAGCGCAGCCTACGCTCGCACGCGGGGGCGCAAGAATCATCCGTTGAAAGTTGTCGTCAAGGTGACACCCACCGCCGGGACGGCCGGTATCGCGTGACCGAATCTGGACAGCCGCGCGACGCCGGCCGTCGCGCTACGTGAGCGCGCGGCAGCCGTCGGGTCAGGCCCAGAGCTGCCCGTCCAGGGCCTCCTCGGCGTCCGCCAGCGTGCCGCCGTACGCCCCGGTGGAGAGGTACTTCCAGCCGCCGTCGGCGACCACGAACGCCACGTCGGCGCGGCGCCCCGCGCGCACCGCCTCGTGCGCGACCGCGAGGGCGGCGTGCAGGATCGCGCCGGTGGAGAAGCCCGCGAAGATCCCCTCCACCTCGACGAGCTGCCGCGTACGCAGTACCGCGTCCCGGGTGCCCACGGAGAACCGCCGGGACAGCACCGTCGCGTCGTAGAGCTCCGGGACGTACCCCTCGTCGATGTTGCGCAGGCCGTAGACCAGCTCGCCGTAGCGGGGCTCGGCGGCGACGACCTGGACGCCCTCGACCTTCTCCCGGAGGTAGCGCCCGGTGCCCATCAGCGTGCCCGTGGTGCCGAGGCCGGCCACGAAGTGGGTGATGGTCGGCAGGTCGTGCAGCAGCTCCGGCCCGGTCGTCTCGTAGTGCGCCCGGGCGTTCGCCTCGTTGCCGTACTGGTAGAGCATCACCCAGTCGGGGTGCTCGGCGGCGATCTGCTTGGCGGTGGCGACCGCCTGGTTCGACCCGCCCGCAGCCGGCGAGAAGATGATCTCCGCGCCGTACATCCGGAGGAGCTGCACCCGCTCGGTCGACACGTTCTCGGGCATCACGCAGACCAGGCGGTAGCCGCGCAGCTTCGCCACCATGGCCAGCGAGATCCCGGTGTTACCGCTGGTCGGCTCGAGAATGGTGTCGCCCGGGCGGAGCTGACCGGCCTCCTCGGCCGCGCGGACCATGAACAGGGCCGCCCGGTCCTTGATGCTCCCGGTCGGGTTCCGGTCCTCCAGCTTCGCCCAGAGCCGCACCGGCGGCGCCCCCTCGGGCGCCGTCGGTGAGAGCCGGGGCAGCCCCACCAGGGGCGTGCCGCCGCATGCGTCGAGCAGGCTGTCGTACCGCGCCATGGCGGTCGTCTCAGCGGGCGACGTCGGGGACGGGGTGACCGGACTCCACGACGGTCGACAGCTTGTGCGAGCCGATCGCCGCGGCCGCCGCGAAGCCGAACGCGCCGCCGGCGACCGCCGGCAGGATGGTGATGCTGTCACCGTCGTTGAGCTTGGCGTCCAGCGCGCCGAGGAAGCGGACGTCCTCGTCGTTGACGTAGACGTTGACGAAGCGGTGCAGTGCGCCGGCCTCGGTCACCAGGCGACCCTTCAGGCCGCCGTGCCGGGAGTCCAGGTCGGTGAGCAGCTCGCCCAGGGTGTCGCCGGCGCCCTCGACGACCTTCGCGCCGCCGGTGTAGCTGCGCAGGATGGTGGGGATGCGAACCTCGATGGCCATGATGTCGTGCTCCTTCTCGGGTGTGCCTCGGTGACGGGACGGGAACGGGTGCTACGGCGTGGAGTTCAGGCGCCGGAACACTCGTAGTCGACCGCCGTCGGGCTCTGCCCGAACTTGTAGGACTGCACGGCGTGCGGGTCCACCGCGGCGTCGACGATCCGCACCGGCTCCTCGGTCACCACACCGTCCACGATCCGGAAGGAGCGGATCTCCTCGGTGTCGGGCTCGCGGGTCGAGACCAGCAGGTAGTGCGCTCCCGGCTCCCCGGCGAGGGAGATGTCCGTGCGGGACGGGTAGGCCTCCGTCGCCGTGTGCGAGTGGTAGATGACGACCGGCTCCTCGTCGCGGTCGTCCATCTCCCGCCACACCCGGAGATGCTCCATCGAGTCGATCAGGTAGAACGTCGTGGAGCGGGCGGCATTCTCCAACGGGATGTGCCGGGTCGGCGTGTCGCTGCCGGCGGGACCGGCGACGACGCCGCACGCCTCGTCGGGGTGGTCCCGGCGAGCGTGGGCCACGATCGCGTCGACGATCGACCGGTCGATGCTCAGCACGCGAACCAGCCTAACGCCTGGCGGAGGCGGGCCGCGAGGGTGGCCGGGGTCACGCCTCGTCGATCAGGGCGTTGAGCAGGGATTCCTGGAGATAGCCGAGGTATGCGTAGACCGACAGTTGGAACACCCGGCTGGAGGTCGGGTCCTCGGCGACGGCGTCGTCCAGCTCCTCACCGAGGTCGGTGCCGTCCTTGATCTCCAGCCGGACACCCATCGCCAGCCGCGCGTCGTTCAACGCGCGCAGCCACGCCTCGGCCGCCTCGGCGTCCAACCGCACCTCGCCGCCGGTCTCGCCGGGCAGCGCCGCGAGGATGGCGCCCGCCTGGTCGATCTTGCCGGTCTTGAGGTCGCCCTCGGTGTAGCGGCGGAACTCGGCGGTGCTCCGGCGGTCGTCCGGGTAGGCGTCGGGGAAGAGCCGGCCCACCACCGGGTCGGAGTGGTCGAAGCCGTCGGTCAGCAGACCGACCACCTCGGAGGCGACCTTGCGCAGCACGCGCACCTCGTCGGTGGCGAACGTGGCGACGTAGCGGCCGCTCTGGCGGCGGAACATGCTCACAGCCCCATCCCTCTTCGCGGCTGCCGGGCTCGGGACACCGGCTGACTCGTCGCGCTCACGAGCGGTCCACCGTCGCCCAGAGCCCGTACGCGTGCAGCTGCGACGCGTCATGCTCCATCCGCTCACGGGCGCCGGACGAGACGACGGCGCGGCCCTTGTGGTGCACGTCCAGCATCAACTTCTCGGCCTTCTCCCGGCTGTAGCCGAAGAGCTTCTGAAAGACCCAGGTCACATACGTCATGAGATTGACCGGATCGTCCCACACGATCGTCACCCACGGCCGGTCGGAGACCGGCACCTCTTCGGTGGCCGGCGTCTCGACCGGTGCAACCTGCGGAGCCGCCATGCCCCCCATCGTGCCACCGGTTTCCGGGAACCGAGGAACCGGAACGCCGGAGCGGCCCGGATCGCCCTCCACGGGCAGCCCCGATCCGCCGGTGCCGCGCCCGAGGGGTGGGCGGGCGGGCCCGGCGGATCGGG